>CAZDHN010000010.1:0-25521 GCA_964505115.1 uncultured Planctomycetaceae bacterium | reverse complement strand
GCGGGTCTTGGCCCGGGCATTAGCCCACGCTATCGGGTGGGATTGCCTGCGGATAAGCCCTGCACGTTATCCCACTTTACCTAATTTTACAGCAATTCTCTCTCGGCCCTGCCAAAGTCACTGGTCGTGTTAGCCCCGTCGCTTGCGACGGGTGAATTGGCGAAAACAGGCCCGTCTTCCGGTCGCAGGCGACCGGGCTAACTACTCCCCACTTTTGAACCATGCCGTGAACGGTTACGCGACATCAATTCTAGTTGCGCTCCGGTTCAGCCTCCGGACTTGTGGTTAGTACGTAAGGTCCCGATTCGGTGATGGCGATTGTATGTTCGAAGTGGGCGCTGGGTTTTCCGTCGGCGGTTACCTGGGTCCAATGGTCCGGCTGGGTGCGGACTTCCTTCGCCCCCACATTAACCATGGGCTCGATGGCAATTACCAGGCCGGGCCGGAGCTGAAAATCTCCACGGCGACGGAACCGCTTGGTGGCGAAATTCGGGACTTGCGGGTCTTCGTGCATTTCACGCCCGATGCCGTGTCCAACGAAAGCCTCGACGACCGAGAATCCGTTGTCCTTGACATATGCCTCCATTTCCGCGGCCACCTCGCTCCAGAGCGAGCGTTTGCCGCAAAGCTCGATGGACAAATCGAGCACGTTTTGGGTAACGTCCAGCAGTTTTTGGATTTGGGGGTCAATTTGGCCGACGGCGTGGGTCACGGCGGCGTCGCCACACCAGCCGTTCAGTTTGCAGCCGGTGTCGATGCTCACGATATCGCCGTCCCTTAACTCCCGGTCGGTTGGAATCCCGTGAACGACCTCCTCGTTTATCGAAATACAGGTAACGGCGGGAAAGGGGACACGGCCGGGCACGCCCTTGAACAGCGGCACGGCCCGTTGCTCTTCGAAAAACTGCTCTACCGCTTGGTCGAGCTGCCAGGTGGTGACACCGGGTCTAATCATCGCGCCGGTCAACTGGTGTGCTTTCCACACCAGGAGTCCGGCTTTGCGCATCAGGGCGATTTCTCGGGGAGACCGTAGTATTTCCACGTCGGCTTACTTCCCAGGCAGTTTGTCAAGTATTGTCTTGGCCCGAGCAAATATCTCCTCTACCGCGCCCAGCCCGTCAATGCTCTTCAACAGGCCCTTCTTTCCATAGTAGTCCAGCAGCGGTTCGGTCTGTTGGCGGTAGGCGACAAGCCGCTGACGGATCACGTCGGGTTTGTCGTCCGCCCGACCACGTCCGGCGAGTCGCGTGAAGAGTTCCTCTTCGGGGACCTGCAATTCCAGCACGACGTCCAGCGGCGTGTTTTGCTCGGCCAACATGGCATCGAGTGCTTCGGCCTGCGGGGTGGTGCGAGGAAATCCGTCCAGGAGATATCCTTCCCGACAATCGGGCTGGGCCAGCCGCTCGCGTATAATAGCGACGATGATATCGTCGGGCACCAACTTGCCGTCGGACATATACTCGTCGGCCTTCTGACCGACTTCGGTTTGGGCATCGCGCGCGGCGCGGAGCATATCGCCGGTGGAGAGGTGGGCGAGTTGGTAAGTCTCGATGAGCCGTTCGGCCTGAGTCCCCTTTCCGGCGCCTGGGGGGCCAATGAATACGATTCGCATGTTGTCATCCTTTGGCGTAAGTCGGCGGGCAGAGTCGAACGCGAGGCGATGAGTGATCCGCACCCGGTTACGATTTTTCCAGCAGGCCGCGGTAATTTCGCATTACCAGATGGCTATCGATTTTCTGGACCAGATCGAAGGCCACGCTAACGGCGATCAGGAGGCTGGTTCCGCCATAGAAGCTGGCGATACCCCAATCAACCCCCATCCAGGTTGCGACTATGGTGGGAATGATCGCCACCAGGGCCAGGAACCCGGCACCTACGTAAGTGATGCGCACCATAACCTTTTCCAGGTAGTCGGCGGTGCGTTTTCCCGGCCGGTAACCGGGAATGAAGGTGCCGTAGTTCTTCAGGTTGTCGGCCATGTCCTTCGGGTTGAAAGTAATGGCCGTCCAGAAGTAGCAGAAGAAGTAGATCAGGCCCACGTACATAAGGTTGTAGACGAAGGAGGTGCCGCCCTGGAACGACTGTCGTAGCGAATCCAACCAGGGTAACGGGTATGCGTTATACAGGTAGCCAAACAGCACCGAGGGGAACAACAACAGGCTGCTGGCGAAGATGATGGGCATAACACCGGCCTGATTCACCCTTAGCGGCAGATACTGCCGGGTTCCGCCGAATACGCGGCGTCCTCTCACATGCTTGGCGCTTTGCGTGGGGATCCGTCGCTGGCCTTGTGTAATAAAGACCACGCCGACAATCACGCCGACAAACAAGGCGGCCAAGACGAGCAATGTTTCCGGGCCGACTTGACCGGGACCTCCTCCCCCCAGTTCGAAGCCGCCATCCATCATCGGCTGGATGAGCTTGAATCCGGCGGCAGGCATTCTGGCAAGAATACCGGCCATAATCAGCAGACTGATACCGTTGCCGATACCGTATTCGTCGATCTGTTCACCCAACCACATCAAGAACGCGGAGCCGGCCGTCATCGTCAGCACGGCGGTCAATTGCCAGCCGAAGCTTAGGCCTCCACCCTCGTTGAGGAATTCCTTGTGCACCAAGTTGTTTGTAATGAGGAACCCCACGTAGAACCAGCTTTGCCCCAGGCAGAGCACAATAGTGGCGTAGCGGGTGTATTCGTTGATCTTTTTCCGCCCGCTCTCACCTTCCTTCTGGAGCCGTTCGAGCGGTCCCCAAACGCTACCCAGCAGTTGGAAGATAATGGAGGCGGAGATGTAGGGCATGATCCCCAGGCCGAAGATGGTAGCCTGGCTGAGTTGGCTGGCGCTGAACGTGGCTACCCTGTTGAGCATGTCGGCGATACCGCCGGCCGCCTGGCCACCGAAGAAGGCGGTCATCGCCTTTGAATCGACGATTGGCAGTGGGATTTGCCAACCGACGCGATAGATGGCCAGGAACAAGAGCGTCAAGAGGATCTTTTGCCGCAGTTCCGGAATCGTAAAGATAACGCGAATCTTCTGCCACATCGCTTGATCCGCCCTGTAGTCCTATGCACCGTGAATTGTCAGGTAGGCGATGGCCGCCGGTTTCCGTTCCACTTCGAGTCACCCGACAAACGGCGACCCCTGATTGCGGGTTCCGCTCGCGACTTTACGCCCAATCACTTGGTTTTTTGCTTGTTCTTAACGACGGGCGCCTTGCCGGGCAAGACGACGACTTGTCCACCGGCCTTTTCGATCTTCTCTTGAGCCGACTTGCTGAAGCGGTGGGCCGAGACGTTGAGCTTTTTTGTCAGCTCGCCGTCGCCGAGCACCTTGAGCACGTCGAACCGCCCCTTGGCGAGATTCTTGGCCTGGAGGGTTTCGAGGGTTATCGTCTCGCCGTCCTCGAAGGACTGCTCCAACTGGCCGATGTTTACGATGACCACGCTCAGTGCCCAGCGGTTGTTGAAACCCCGCTTGGGAATCCGCCGCACCAGCGGCATTTGTCCGCCTTCGAAGGTTGGGTGAACCGAGAAACCGGCGCGGGAACGCTGGCCCTTGTGTCCGCGCCCGCAGGTCTTCCCGTGCCCCGACCCGATGCCGCGGCCGAGACGCTTCCGCTTCTTGTTCTTCTTGATTCCGCGATGGACGTCGTTGAGATTCATGAGAGCGAGACTCCGCGCAGTCGCTCCACTTCGCGCCGGGAGCGGACACTCTGCAAAGCACTGATGGTGGCTTTCACCAGGTTGATGGGATTGTTGGACCCGAAGCTCTTGGTGAGGATGTCGTTGATACCACAAGCCTCACACACCGCTCGAACCGCCGCGCCGGCGATCACTCCGGTTCCCGGCCCGGCGGGCACGAGTATGACCTGGGCGGCTCCGTAACTTCCTTTGACGGTATGCGGGATGGTGACGCCTTCCAGGGCGATTTCCACCAGGTTGCTGGATCCGTCCTTAACGGCCTTCTCCACCGCCGGTGGTACTTCGTTGGCTTTGCCGTACCCCCAACCGACTTTCCCCTTGCCGTCGCCAACGACAACCAGCGCCGCAAAGCTAAAGCGCCGGCCACCCTTCACTACGGCGGCACATCGCCGAATCTTGACGACCTTGTCGACCAGTTCCCCGCGCGTTGAGTCTTCAGCCATGGTTACGTCGGCAAATTAGTGGATAGTGGATAGTGGTTAGTGGCCGCGTGGCTACTTCTTCTTCTTGGACCCCGGTCCCTTTTTAGAATCCTTCTTGGAATCCTTTTTCGGTTCCTTCTTCGAGTCCTTCTTCTTCTTCGCCCCAGATTTCTTACCTTCCGGTGCTTTTTCCGGCTTGGGTTTCTTCTTTCCCAAGTCCAAGCCCGCATCGCGAGCAGCATCGGCCAGGGCGGCCAGACGGCCGTGGTACTTGTACTCGCGGCGGTCGAAGGCGACCTGCTTGACGCCGGCCTCCAGGGCTCGCTCGGCGATCACGCGTCCAACGGCTTCGGCCGCTACTTTGTTTCCACCATAGGTCACCTGGCCGCGGATCTGCTGATCGAGCGTGCTGGCGGCGGCGAGTGTTTTGCCCGCCTCGTCGTCGATGACTTGTGCGTAGATGTGTTTGTGGCTACGAAAGACAGCCAGCCGGGGCCGGGTGGAATCGCGCTTAACCCGATTGCTAACCCGATAGCCGCGTCGCTTGCGTTGTCCGCCGATTTTCTTTTCGTGTTTCACGTGTTGGTCTCGTTTTGGGTGGCGCTTTATGGAGGTTGGCCGGGCAGCGGCTATTTCACCGCGGCGGCTATTTCACCATGGCCTTACCCTGTTTGCGGCGAACTGCCTCGCCGTAGTAACGTATCCCTTTTCCCTTGTACGGCTCGGGTTTTCGCAGCGCGCGAACCTCGGCGGCAAACTGGCCGACCAACTGCTTGTCGATTCCCCGCACGATGATGTGCTGCTGGTCGGGACAGGCGACTTCCAGCCCGGCCGGAATCGGTTTGTGCAGTTCGTTGGCGAAGCCCACGCGAAGTTCCAACTGGTTGTGCTGGATCGCCGCCACGTATCCGACGCCGATAATCTCCAGCCGCCGCTCGTAACCCTGAGTTACGCCGGTCACCATGTTCTGGATCAAGGCGCGACTCAGGCCGTGCAGCGCGCGGCTTTGGCGCTCGTCGTTTTGCCGGGTGACGTTGACGGTGTTGGTCTCTTTGTCATGGCTGACGGAGATCTCGGGTCGAAATGTCCACTCGAGTTTGCCTTTGGGGCCTTCGACCGCAATCGTACAATCGGCGATGCCGACTTTCACGCCATCGGGCAATGCGACGGGTTGTTGTCCGATCCGCGACATTTTTCACATACCTTTGGTCTATTATGCGGCAAGTCTTGTTGAAAGTTGAAGCTTAAAAGTTGAAGGCTGACGTCGCCTCCCAGCGGCGGGCAAGCCCGCCCGCTAAATGGTATTTCCATCAACTATCAACTACGCACTATCAACTACCCACTATCAACTACCCTTACCAGACTTCGCAGAGGATTTCTCCGCCCAGCTTTCGTTGTCGGGCCTCTCGGTCGCTAATCACGCCACGACTGGTGCTGATTATCGTAACCCCGAGGCCACCGAGGACAGGTTTTAGTTTTGCGGCACCGCTGTAAACTCGGCGTCCGGGTTTGCTCACGCGGCGGATCCGGCGGATAACTCGCTCGCCGTTGGGGCCGTACTTCAAATGGACACGGAGCGCGCTGGCCGGCTGGCCGGCGACTTCTTCCCAATCCCAGATATAGCCTTCGCGCTTGAGCACTTCAGCCAGGCCTCGCTTGACCTTCGACAGCGGCATTTCCACGTGCGGTTTCTCCACGAGAACCGCGTTGCGGATACGCGTCAACATGTCGGCGATGGGGTCGGTCATCATGATACTTGGGGTCCCTTTACCAACTCGCCTTCTTCACGCCAGGAATCAATCCCTCATCCGCCAGATTGCGGAAGCAGATCCGGCAGATACCAAATTTACGATAGACACTCCGCGGCCGCCCGCATATCTGGCAGCGACGCTCGGCGCGACTGGAAAACTTCGGAGTGCGACGCGCCTTCGCGATTTTCGATTTACTTGCCATTCAGTTTGATCCCATTGATACTTGGACGGGAACAAGTTCGCACTCCAGGCGAGTGCCGCCCCCGTCTTGCCAAGTTGTCGCAACAAACATTCGCGCCGGGCGCCTCACTTCTTGCCGTCGGCCTTCTTGCCATCGGGCTCGTCTTCCTCGGTCTGAAACGGCATCCCAAACCCGCGCAATAACTCGCGACCTTCGTTGTCGCGCTTCGTGCTGGTAACAAACGTAATGTTCATTCCCTGGGTATGGGCGTACTTATCCGGGTTTAACTCGGGGAAGACCAACTGTTCGGTCAATCCCATGTTGTAGTTTCCATTTCTGTCGAACGCATTTGGGCTGAGGCCGCGGAAGTCGCGAACACGCGGCAAGGCCAGCGAAATCAGCCGGTCGAGGAATTCGTACATCCGCCGGCCGCGAAGCGTTACCTTGCAGCCGATGGCCTGGCCTTCGCGGAGCCGGAATCCGGCAACCGATATGCGAGCCAAGGTAATAATCGGCTTCTGCCCGGCAATCAGACGCAAGGCGTCGGTGGCTTCCTCAAGCAACTTCTTCTCGCCGGTGGCTTTGCCCACGCCCATGTTTACCACGATCTTCTCCAGCCGGGGAAGCGATAGCCGGTTGGTCCGACCGAGTTTCTCGGCCAGGGCCGGGCGGATTTCGGTATTGTATCGTTCTAGTAATCGGGGCGTCATTGTATCGTTCTAGTAATTGTCGTAATTCGTACTGTCTTACCGGTTCGCGGTTACTGTTTGGCGTATCGAGCTTTGGGCGGCGATATCTGGCCGATACCGGCTCCGCATTTCTTGCAGAAACGCTCCTTGCTACCGTCGTCTAGGTATCGGGCACCGGTTCGGGTGGCCGTGCTACACGACTCGCAGACCAACAGGACGTTGGACAGTTGGATCGGCATCTCCATGGAGAGCCGGCCCCCCTGCGGGTTGCGTTCGCTGCGGCGCACGTGCTTGTACACCCGGTTCACGCCCTCCACCGTCAGTTTTCCGGCGGCGCGGTCCACGTTGATCACTTTGGCGCGCGTTTTCCGGTCGTCGCCGGTGAGCACTTCTACCGTGTCGTCCACTCGAATATGCATTAGGCCACCTCGCTGGCGAGGCTGACAATCTTCATAAAGTTTCGCTCGCGCAGTTCGCGGGCAACCGCACCGAAGATACGGGTGCCGCGTGGGTTCTTGTCGTTGTCGATAATTACGGCCGCGTTACTGTCGAATCGCACGTAGCTTCCGTCGGCGCGTCGCGACGGTTGCCGGCAGCGGACGATCACCGCCCGAAGTACGGTACCCTTCTTGATCTCGCTTCCCGGAATCACGCTCTTGACGCTACAGACGATGATATCCCCAAGGCCGGCGGAGCGGCGACGGCTGCCCCCCAAGACCTTGATGCACATCAGTTCCTTGGCCCCGGTGTTGTCGGCCACGTTGAGTCGGGTTTGCATCTGAATCATCGTTTTTCACCCAAACGTCAAGACGTCTTTTTCTCTACTAGTTGTCTGGTTTTCTTCCGCCGCTTCGCGGCTTTTCTTCCGCCGCTTCGCGGCTTTTCTTCCGCCGCTTCGCGGGCCGATCAGTTGGCTCAGTTGCCGGCGGCGTCAGCTTCCTTGGCCTTGGCCGCGGCCCGCATGGCCGCAACGTCGATCAAGCGGCTCTTCGCCGTTACGCGCACCAACTCCCAGCGCTTCTTTTTCGACCGTGGCCGGCACTCGACGATCTCCACGGTATCGCCCATAACCGACTCGTTATTTTCATCGTGGATGTAGCAGACCGTCCTACGCTGTAGGTACTTCCCGTATTTCGGATGCTTGACCAGTCGGGGGATTTCCACCCGGCGGGTCTTCGCCATCTTGTCGCGGGTTACCACGCCAACCATAACCGTTTTCGGCATCGCTTGATTCCTTCACTCACCCAAGGCCGACAGGGCGCCGGCTCGTTCGGTTAGCTTTCGACAGTCTGTTTCTCGTCTGCTTTTTCGGTTTCCGAGCCGGCCGCCTTCGCCGCTCGCTCGCTCTGGATGGTCTTGATCCGCGCGATCAGGCGGCGTTGCTTTCGCAGCTCGCTTGGAGCATCCAGCCTTTCGGTCTGCGCCTGTAGACGCAGCCGGAACAATTGCTCCATGGTGTCCTTGGACGTCAGAGCCAACTGCTCGTCGCTCATTTCGCGAAGTTCGCCTGCCTTGGTCATCGTCGGATTACTCGGTTCAGATTTTCTGTGTTTTCATGCGGCCTACATTGGCCGCCGCCGGAGGAAGCGGACTTTGACGGGCATCTTATGCGCCAGCCGGGTAAGACAGAGCCGCGCGGCCTCTTCCGACACGCCACCGATCTCGTACAAAACCGTTCCAGGTCTGACCACGGCCGCCCAGAAATCGGGCTCGCCCTTTCCCTTGCCCATCCGGGTTTCCAGGGGAATCGAGGTAACCGACTTGTGGGGGAAAATGCGGATATACAACCGACCCTCGGTGCGCAGATATTGCTGCGCGGCGATACGACCGGCTTCGATCGTCGCGGCACTTATCCATCCACCTTGCGTGGACTGCAATCCGAAATCGCCAAAGACTACGCGGTTACCCCGCGTTGCCTCACCTCTTATACGACCTCTTTGGCTTTTTCGATGCTTGACCCGCTTGGGCATCAACGCCATCGATCTCGTCCTCTTGATACATCCCTTGGTTTATCCAAACTTGAACGCCGATATGGCCCTGGGCGATCTTGGCCTCGGTGAACCCGTAATCGATCTTCGCCCGAAGCGTTGAGAGCGGAATCGATCCGGTGATCTGCTTCTCGCGTCGCGCCATTTCCGCCCCACCCAACCGGCCAGCCAACTGGATCTTGATCCCTTTGGCACCGGCGTCCATTGTTTGTTCCATCGCCCGCTTCATCGTCCGCCGAAAACTGGCTCGCTTGCCTAACTGCTCGGAAATATCCTGGGCGACGAGTTGGGCCACCAGTTCCGGCCGGCCGACCTCTTCGATCTTAATGTTGATTCTCCGGCCCGTCAGGTTCTGCAAATCCTTCTGCAATTCCTCGACCCGTTCGCCCTTTCGCCCGATCAATATGCCGGGCCGGGCCGAAAACAGGACCACCTTCACCTCGTCGCGAGTCCGTTCGATCTCGACCTTGGACACGGCCGGGTACATCGGCTTGCCGCCGCGATCCATGCGTCGCTTGATGAACTGGCGAATCTTATAGTCCTCGACCAGAAGGCTGGCATACTCCTGCTTGGAGGCGTACCAGCGGCTCTTCCAGCCGATCATGATACCAGTGCGAAATCCGGTCGGATTGACTTTCTGACCCATACTTTGTATCTCTTTTTGAGCCTTCGGCCCTAGTGAGTTAAGCCAATATACTAGTCCAAGGCCACGCGTATGTGTGACATTCGTTTCTTGATAATGGCTGACATCCCGCGAGATTTCGGCCGCATCCGCTTGACCATCGGCCCGCCTTCCACGCGGACATCACTCACCACCAGTGCGCGGAGGTTATCCGCTCGGCGGTCCTCGGCGTTGGCCAGGGCGCTTTTGAGCACTTTTTCCAGCATTCGGGCGCCGCGTTGCGGCTGATAGCGGAGGATTTCAATCGCCTCGTCGGCGTGCTTCCCCCGAATCATATCCGCCATTAAGCGCACCTTACGCGGGCTGATCGTGGCATATCTATGAACGGCCGTGTAAGCCATGTCCGCATCCTCGTTATCGCTGTCCGCTCCTCGTTATCGCTTGCCTTTTCCGCCGTGTCCGCGGAAGACGCGTGTCGGCGAAAACTCACCCAACTTATGGCCGACCATCTCTTCGGTCACGAAAACCTTAATGTGGTTTTTGCCGTTATGTACCATAAATGTATGTCCGACGAACTCCGGCACGATGGTGCATGCCCGAGCCCACGTCTTGATCGGCTCCTTGGTCCCTACGTCGTTGAGCTTCTCGACTTTTCCGTACAACCTGGGGTCGACGAAGGGGCCCTTTTTGAGTGATCTTCCCATGGCGACTAGCGGTCAGTGTTAGTTGTCAGTGTTTAGTTGTTTGCGATTGGCAGCCGGCGCGCGGCCCGCTGATCACTTCAGCTTCAATTGTCCGTAACGCTTGGACCGTCGCCGCCGGACAATCGCCCGGTTGGAGGCCTTGCGTCTCTTTCGCGTGGAGCCACCCTTGGTCGGCTTTCCGGTGGGGGAGACGGGGTGCCGTCCGCCCTTTGTGCGACCTTCGCCGCCACCGTGTGGGTGGTCGACGGGGTTCATGGCCGTGCCTCGCACGTGCGGCCGGCGGCCGAGCCATCGCTTGCGGCCCGCCTTACCCAGCACGATACCCATGTGCTCGGAGTTTCCGATCGAGCCGATCGTCGCCCGGCAATTAACCGGTACACGGCGAATCTCGCCGCTGGGCAGGTTGATTTGAGCCCAACCCGCGTCGCGAGCGGCCAGGGTGGCACGGGTTCCGGCCGAACGGCAGAGCACGGCGCCGCGGCCGGGCTGCAATTCAACGCCGTGGATCGACGTACCCAGCGGAATGTTGGCCAGGGGTAGGCAATTGCCCACGGCCGGCGCCACGTCCGCTCCGCTGATGACCGGATCACCGGCCTTCAATCCGTCCGGCGCGATGATGTAACGTTTCTCGCCGTCAACGTAGTGGAGCAAGGCGATTCGCGCGGTCCGGTTGGGGTCGTATTGAATCGAGTCGACCACGGCCGGCACGCCGTCCTTGTTTCGGCGGAAATCGATCTGTCGGTATTGTCGCTTATGCCCACCGCCGCGATGCCGGACGGTGATCTTGCCCTGGTTGTTGCGGCCGCCGGTGCGACGCTTGGGGCGCATCAGCTTCTTGACCGGCTTGGCGCCCGGGGTCAAATCGACGAAATCGCTCACGGTCGCTCCGCGGCGTCCCGGCGTAATCGGCTTGTATCGACGTATACCCATCTTAATATTTCAGATTTCAGATTTCAGATTGCGTATTTCAGATTTCAGATCTCGGATCACAGCTTCCCGATTAGAAGAAGTCGATTCGGTGTTCCGGATCCAGCGTAATGATGGCCTTCTTCCAGGCCTTGGTGTGCCCTATGCGGTGACGAGTTCGCCGGGGTTTGCCTTTGCGGTTCTGGGTGTTGACCCGAACAACCTTCACGTCGAACAACTCTTCGACCGCATGGCGGATATCAGCCTTGCCGGCCAGACGGTTAACCTCGAACGTGTAGGAGTTGTATCGCTCCGCCTTGTGGTAGCCCTTCTCGGTAACCACCGGCCGGATGATGATCTGGTACGGTTCGAGCTTCAGATTGCTTTTGGTAATGTCGCGGGCCATGGGCCTCTATTCCTTCGCTACTAGCCCTGACTAGTTTCTTCTTCGGAGATCGGTGTCTCGGGCGCTTGCTCGACGGGAACTTGCTCGACGGGAACTTGCTCGACGGGAACTTGCTCGACGGGAACTTGCTCGACGGGAACTTGTTGCTTGCCAGCCGCCTTACGGCGGAAGGCGTCCAAGGCGTCCTTGGTCATCAGCACTCGCCGCGGGCTGAGCACGCTTAAGGCGTTCAACTCCGAGACCGGCATCACCGCAACGTTGGCCAGGTTGCGAATACTCTTGTAGACGTTCGGATCGTACTCGGCCACGGTCACCAGAAGGCTCTTGCCGTCGATGGCCAGCGACTTAAGGATGGTGGCCATCTCTTTGGTGCGCGGCTCGGCGAACGACAAATCGTCGATCAGGGTAACTTCGTCGTCGGCGATCCTGGAAGCAACCGCCATTCGCGTTGCCAGGCGGACGGCCTTCTTGGGTAAACGGTACGACCAATCGCGGGGCTTCTTGGCGAATATTCGCCCGCCACCAACGCGAACGCCGCTTCGCCGCGAGCCGGCCCGGGCGTTGCCCGTGCCCTTCTGCCGGTACATCTTCGCGGTCGATCCCGCCACTTCCGAGCGGCTCTTTGTCTTGGCCGATCCCTGCCGCTGGTTGGTTTGGTACATCACCACCACGTCGTGCAACAACTGCTTGTTGATGCGTGGCGCCAACTCGGCGGGGTCGATCTCGTAGGTGCCGACCTCGGCACCGGTTCGATCATAAACGGGTAAACTTACCATCGGTTACCGCGACTTCTTACTAAGGGATGCGTGATTCGGAGTGTTCCGCCAGAGCGGAAGCGCCCGGCACCACGCAAGTCCACCTAAAGCTTGTTTGTTTGACTAATGATGACGTATCCACCGTTCGGTCCGGGCACCGCGCCTCGGACCAGCACCAGATTGTTGTCCAGGTCGACCTTGACGACCTTGAGGTTCCGAGCGGTCGAGCGCGCCGCGCCGTAGTGACCGGCCATCTTCCTGCCTTTCAAGACACGGCTAGGCGAAGCACTGCAACCGGTGCCTCCAGCGTGGCGGTGGCATTTCTTCACGCCGTGGGAAGCACGTTGACCCGCGAAATTGTGCCGCTTCATTACGCCGGCCGTTCCGCGACCTTTGCTGGTTCCCACAACGTCGACTGCCTTCACGTCGGAGAACACGTCGACCAGCAACTCCTGGCCGATTTCGTATCCTTCGGTTGAGCCGCGAAATTCGCGCACGAGCCGCTTGGGTTCGCAATCGGGCTTGGGAAGCGAAGGAGTGCCGGAAGCGGCGATGCGCTTCTGGCGTTTGCTGTCGAGTTTGGCGACGTGGCCGCGCTGAGAGCGGCTGGCAAGACGACGGGGCTTATCCCGGTAGCCCAACTGGACCGCTTCATACCCGTCCCGCTCGTCGGTCTTCAACTGCAGCACATGACAGGGCCCAGCTTCCAGCACCGTAACCGGGACTGCCTTGCCGGACTCGTCGTATATCTGCGTCATACCGACCTTCCGGCCGAGCAATCCAATAGTCATCGTTCTTGCTTTCCGAATACGTCGCTGGCGGGAACGACCGGTTTGGAACCGGGTTTACCCACGCAGCTTCCGTTGCATCAAATAATCCTGATGTGGCTATTAGTGGCTACTGGTAGCCTTAATTTTAATATCAACCCCGGCCGGCAGACTCAGCTTGTTGAGCGCTTCGATTGTCTTTGCCGTCGCCTGCAGGATGTCAATCAGCCGCTTGTGTGTACGAATCTCGAACTGATGTCGAGCTTTCTTATCAACATGCGGACTGGACAGGACGGTATAGCGCTCGATCCGGGTGGGTAGCGGAATTGGGCCATGGACAACCGATCCGGTACGTTTGGCCGTGTCTACGATCTCGACCGCGCTCTGATCCAGAACCGCGTGATCGTAGGCCTCCATGCGGATACGAATGATTTCGTTAGCGTTGCCAGCCACGGATATCCTCCGAGGTATGCCCAGTTCCAATTTACCAAACAACAGTCGCCAGCAGGCGAGAACATTAGAATCTATCAGGTCCGTCTCGGGCTGTCAACGGCCCCAGGAGAAAATATTCTCGGAACGGTCATAATCCACGGTTCCGCTCAACCCGCCACCCGCCCATGCAACAGCGGAAAAACCTCAGTCCATGGCATTTTTCGTCAATAGCCGCCGCCGGAAGGCGGCGGTTGACCGATGCGGCGGTTCCCGTTGGACGGCGTGACCGGACCGCGGAACAACCGTCAGCTTCCGCTGGCGGCTACTGCCGACATGGTTGCAGAGTATCCTCGCGCACGGGTTGAACGAGTGCCTACCGCCCTTACGGTTCTGGGAAAAATGCGAATGAGTTACAGTATCGGCCGGAAACGCCTCGCAGTCCCATCGATGAGGCAAAAAAACACGACGTCCCGGCCTTGGGCAACACGCCGGAAACCGTAACCAGTTGCGGTTATTGGTTTTCCAGTTGATGCCGATCATGCGGGTGCGACGGTTTTTCCACAACCACCACGGGGGCAGGCCCCGATAAAATAGGTGATGTGGGGCGTATACGCGGAAGAGGGCGGATTTTCGCTGAGTGTGTGCCCTTTAGTTAATCTGTATATGGCGGTAGAATTCGGGCAGCGAACAGAGCACTGAATGGCGGGCAACAGGGAGGAGCCACGGGGACATTGACATGAAAGATGTGCTGGCCGTTATCTTGGCGGGAGGCAAGGGGTCTCGGTTGGAGCCACTGACTCGGGATCGCGCCAAGCCGGCGGTCCCCTTTGGCGGCGCCTACCGAATCATCGATTTCACCTTGTCGAACTGCCTCAACAGCGGAATCAGAAAATACCTTGTGCTCACCCAGTACAAGGCGGCCAGCCTCGATCGGCACATTAACATGGGTTGGCGGCACTATTTCTGCCGTGAATTGGGTGAATTCATCGATGTTGTGCCGCCTCAGCAGCGGATCGACGAGCACTGGTATCGCGGTACGGCCGACGCCGTCTACCAGAACATCTACACGATCGAGAAAGAGCACCCCGAGTACATCGTCATTCTGGCCGGTGACCACATCTACAAGATGGACTACAGCCGGCTGGTCGAATCGCATTCTCTAACGGATGCCGACCTGACGATCGGCGTGTTGCGATCGACTCTGGGCGAAGCCCGGCACCGCTTCGGCGTCATGGAGATCGACACGACGAACCGCGTGATCGGATTCGAGGAGAAGCCGGTCAATCCGAAGCCCATGCCGGGTGACCCGGAGCATTGTCTGGCCTCGATGGGGATTTACGTTTTCTCCGCCCGATTCCTTTTCGAGCAACTCTGCCAAGACGCTACCCGACCGGGCAGCGGCCACGATTTTGGCGGCGACGTTATTCCCTCGATCATCAACACCAATCGCGTGTTCGCCTATCCGTTCATGGACGAGAATCGCAAGCATAACGCCTACTGGCGAGACGTTGGGACACTGGACGCCTACTACGAGGCCAACATGGACCTCGTGACGGTCGATCCGATGCTGAATATGTACGACGACAAATGGCCGATTCGTACCTATCAGCCCAACTATCCTCCGCCCAAGTTCGTGTTTGCCGCGGAAGATCGGCGCGGCTATGCCATGGATAGCATCGTCTGCTCCGGTTCAATCGTTTCCGGCGGCGGTGTCGAGCGGTCGATTCTCGGCTCAAACACTCGCGTGAACAGCTACGCGCGGGTCGAGGACTCGATCCTATTCGACGGAGTCGATATAGGCCGGCATGCCAAAGTCCGCCGCGCGATCATCGATAAGGGCGTCCGAATTCCTTCGGAGTTCGAAATTGGCTACGATCACGCCATTGATCGGCAGCGGGGCTTCGTCGTTACCAAGGCCGGCGTGGTGGTAATCGCCAAGACGGACGGAGTGGAGCATTTGCTCAGTGCCGAAGAGAGTGCCCAGGCCGAAGAGAGTGCCCAGCGGGAAACGGGCGTGCCTCAACCGGCCTTTGGCCGCCGCGCCTCGCGCCGCGGCCTGCCCGAATCGCGAAACCCCCTCTAGCCCGCATTTCTCACCAGCCATCTACTGCGAGGCCGGAAGTCCAGCCGTGGCTGCGTCGTGCGGCACGATTCATCCTCAACGTATTCACCAATACGCCCGCGGATGAATCGCTTGCACTCCTTGCCACGACAGAACTTACGATCTCTCGTGATGATGTTGGTGAGAAATACGGGCTAGTGCTTTGGCACGTTTCGTTTGATGGGTGGTTGCAGGGTGCCACTGGCGTCTCGCCAGTGCTGATTAGTCCGGAGCTTGTTGGTTGGTGTTCCCAGGGCCCGCCGCGCGTCTACTGATTTGTGGCCGCACAGGCGTGAACTCGCACATACGCCCAGCGGTTTCCTGGAACAACAACGAGCAAGCCCCGGTTTGTATTGCACGGGCAAGATGCCCGTGGCACCCGTCAAGAACGGCGTTTCCCGCCACGTTATGCCACTGTTTTGGCACTTCTCGGATGTTAGCGCGCAAAAAAAATGCCCCCGGAAAGGTCGCGTCCCAGGGGGGCAGAGGACACGTCACTTTTCCGGGAGCGATTGGTCGCGTTAAGATCGACCTGATTTGGCACCGATTTTGGCAAGCGGGGCCCGGAGCTGACTCCGGCCTGATCGCTAATGTAGCCGAAGCGCACCGCGTCGGCTTCCATGCCGGCGGCATTGCGCCCCGTGGTCCGCAGGAACGCCCCGCTAAGAGCATCCCCCGTGCAGACCCTTCCACGTGGTTTCTGGTATTCTGTTTCTGGTATTCTCGGAACCGTCCCGGTTTTGGACGGTGCAATTCTTAATCAACGAGGCGGCGAGAATATGGCATTTCCCGATCCGAGTCAAGGGCGGTTTTCGCTCGGTTTTCGAGGATTTCCATATTGTGGAAATCGGTCTTGGACCGCTTCTACCGTCATCGACTCTTGACGCATGGCTTCGATGGCCCGGATGGCCGCGTCGGCGGCGGGAATTGTGGTGATGCAGGGTATGCCGTGCGAGATGGCCGCGGCGCGGATACGCCCTTCGTCCGTTCGAGCACCTTTGCCGCTGGGTGTGTTAATGACCAACTGCAAGTCGCCCGAAAGCATGTAATCCAACAGGTTGGGGTGGCCTTGTTGAATCTTCTTCACCGTTTGAACTTCAACGCCCGCCTTTTCGAGAATCTGGGCGGTTCCCCTGGTGGCCAGTAGTTCGTAGCCGAGCTTGTCCAATCGCTTGGCCAGATCAACGATCGGCTCCTTGGCGCGGTCGGCCACGCTGATGAATACCTTTCCGCTTTCCGGCAGGACGGTTCCGGCGGCCAATTGACTCTTGGCGAAGGCGATCGAAAAACGCCGGCTGATCCCCATCACTTCGCCGGTCGATTTCATTTCGGGTCCCAACACGATGTCGACGCCGGCGAACTTGGCAAACGGGAAGACGGCCTCTTTAATCGAGACGTCGGCCGGCACGGGATCTGAATCGTAACCCTGCTCGGCAAGCGACATGCCCGCCATTACCTTGGCCGCAACTCGCGCCAGCGGCATCCCAGTCGCCTTGGAAACAAACGGCACCGTGCGGCTCGCCCGGGGGTTCACTTCCAAGACATAGACGTTCGGCCGCTCGTCCTCCCACTTCACGGCGAACTGTACGTTCATCAGCCCGCGGACTTTCAGCTCTTGTGCCATCGCCCGGGTAGCCTGCTTGATTTCGGTCACGACGGGGCCGGGCAAGCTGTAGGGCGGAATCGCGCAAGCCGAATCGCCCGAGTGTACGCCGGCCTCTTCGATGTGTTCCATCACGCCGGCCACGATCACCCGGTCGCCATCGCAGACGGCGTCGACGTCGACCTCGACGGCGTCTTCCAGGAAGCGGTCGATTAGCACCGGCTGACCGGCGGCGACGATGAAGGCAGCGGTGATGTACTGTTCGAACTGGCTGTCGTCGTAGCAGATTTCCATCGCTCGACCGCCCAGCACGAAACTGGGTCGGACCAGGGCGGGAAAGCCCACCTTTGCAACTTCCGCCCGGGCTTGGGCCATGTTACGCGCGATGGCGCTTGCCGGCTGCTTCAGACCGGCCCGATCAAGCAAGTGCTTGAATTTCTCGCGGTCCTCGGCGTTCTCGATCGTATCGACACTCGTGCCGATGATGGGTACGCCGGCGTTGGCCAGCGCCCGGGCCAGGTTCAAGGGCGTCTGCCCGCCAAACTGCACGATCACGCCGTCCGGCTGAATACGGTCGCAGATGTTCAGCACGTCTTCGGTTGTCAGCGGTTCGAAGAACAACAGATCGCTGGTGTCGTAGTCGGTGCTGACGGTTTCGGGGTTCGAGTTGACCATGATCGATTCGATCCCCATTTCGCGGAGGGCGAAACTCCCGTGGCAGCAGCAATAGTCGAACTCGATACCCTGCCCGATCCGATTTGGCCCGCCGCCGAGTATCATCACGCGCCGTTGGCCGGGCGTCTTGGGCGGGGTTTCATCTTCGTCTTCATAGGTCGAATAGTAGTAGGGCGTGTAGGCCTCGAACTCGGCCGCGCAGGTATCGACCGCCTTGAAGGTGGCCACGATGCCGCGCCGGTTTCGCTCCGCCCGAACGTCCAACTCGGTCATGTGCCAGATGGTGGCCAATTGCCGGTCGGAGAAGCCGGCCTGCTTGGCCTGACGCAGCAGTTGGTTGCTGGTGGCGCGAATACTGCCCTGCTGCCGCAGCTCGGCCTCCAGGGCCACGATTTCGTATAGATTGCCCAGGAACCAAGGGTCGATGCCGGTTAGTTCGTAAATCTCTTCGATCGACATGCCGTACTTCATCGCGTAGCGGATGTGCCACGGTCGCTGGTCGTTCGGCACGGCCAGCTTGGCGCGGACATCGTCCGGGCTGGGTTGATCGGGAGTGCCCCAGAGGTCGCTGGCGTCGCAGCCGAACCCAAAACTGCCAACCTCCAACCCCCGCAGTGCCTTCTGGAACGATTCTTTGAACGTGCGGCCGATCGCCATCGTTTCGCCGACGCTCTTCATTTGGGTGGTCAATTCGGCGTTGGCCTCGGGAAACTTCTCGAAGGCGAAGCGGGGGATCTTGGTCACCACGTAATCGATGGTCGGCTCGAAACAGGCTTTGGTCTCCCGCGTGATGTCGTTCGGCAGTTCATCCAGCCGGTATCCGATTGCCAGCTTGGCCGCAATTTTGGCGATGGGGAAGCCGGTTGCCTTCGAGGCCAACGCGCTGGAGCGGCTTACCCGGGGATTCATCTCGATCACGACCATCCGGCCGTTTTTCGGATTGACGGCAAATTGGATGTTCGATCCGCCCGTCTCCACGCCGATCTCCCGAATTACGGCCAGCGAAGCGTCGCGCATCCGCTGGTATTCCTTGTCGGAAAGCGTTTGCGCGGGCGCCACCGTGATCGAGTCGCCCGTATGGACGCCCATCGCATCGAAGTTTTCGATGGAGCAGATGATCACGGCGTTGTCGGCCTTGTCGCGCATCACCTCCATCTCGAACTCTTTCCAGCCGATGATCGCTTCTTCGAGCAAAACCTCGTTGATGGGCGAGGAACTCAGCCCGCGCGCCACCAGTAGCTCGAACTCCTCGCGGTTGTAGGCCACGCTGGATCCGCTGCCGCCGAGCGTGAAACTTGGCCGCACGACACAAGGCAGGCCGATCTCTTCGAGCACGCGGCGCGCGTCTGCCAAGCTGGTGACGGTCTCTCCGCGGCAGACGTCCAGCCCGATCCGCTCCATGGCGACCTTGAACTGGTCGCGCTGCTCGGCCTTGGCGATAACCTGGGCGTTGGCGCCGATCATCTCCACGCCGTATTTATCCAGAACGCCCTCTTTGGCCAGATCCATGGCCAGATTCAGTCCGGTCTGCCCGCCCAGGGTTGGCAGCAGTGCGTCGGGCCGCTCGGCCTCGATCACTTTGGCGACAATTTCCCAGGTAAGCGGCTCGATGTACGTACGATGGGCCATCTCTGGGTCAGTCATAATGGTGGCTGGATTCGAATTGACCAGCACCACCTCGTAACCCTCCTCGCGGAGCGCTTTGCACGCCTGTACGCCCGAGTAATCGAACTCGCACGCCTGCCCAATCACGATCGGCCCTGAGCCGATCAGCAGGATTTTCTTGATATCATCGCGACGCGGCACCTGTTACGCTCCCCGCCAAGTGGCATTCGGGACAGTTTCGCCCCCACCCAATGGAAGGCGGTAGCTCTGTATAAAATCTCCTAATATTAACATAGGGCTGGTATGTTGTTCAAGAGATTGGCTTGGGGATTCTTGTTGGGCATGACAGGGGGTTATGGATGCTATAAAGCCGCGACCGTTGGTCGCGCTGGAAGTTCCGGAAGACCGTGCAATTGTCTGTCCCGTGCGCGACCAACGGTCGCGGCTTTATAGTATTCGCCAGCCCTTCCGTCGCGGCCGCCCCAATAGGCGCATCCCCACGCCAGACGGGAGTATCGGGCGGTTTGCCGGGTTCGCGCCCGTTGTCGTTCGTTGACAAGCGGCCCTAAGCCATTTAGAGTAAATAGATTGGGGATTTTCTGGAATTTTCGCTTGGGAGTATTGGCACTGTGGCGTCCGAAAAGGCTTGGGGTGGCGTGTTCAACGAGGCGACCGATCGCCGGGTAGAGGAGTTCACCGAAAGCGTGAGCTTCGACCGCCGATTGTACGCGCACGATATCGCCGGTTCGGTGGCTCACGCCCGAATGCTCGCCAAGGTCGGCGTTATTAGCCCGGACGAGTGCCAACAAATTGAGCACACCCTAGAGCAAATACGCCAAGAAATTGAGCAGGGCAGCTTCCAGTTCTCAATCGAATTGGAAGATATCCACATGCACATCGAAAGTGTATTGATCGAGCGGATTGGCGATACGGGCCGAAAACTGCACACCGGACGGAGTCGCAACGACCAGGTCTCGACCGACATGCGGCTCTGGGTTCGGGAGTCGATCGACCAAATCGACGGGCTGTTGACCGGTTTGCAGCGGGCCTTTGTGGGTCGCGCGGATGCCGATGTCGATTGCATATTGCCCGGCTACACACACATGCAACGGGCGCAACCCGTGCTGGCTTCACACTATTGGCTGGCCTATTGCGAAAAGCTCGAGCGCGACCGGGGCCGGCTGGCCGACTGCCGCCGCCGGGCCAATATGTTGAGCCTTGGCGCGGCCGCCTTGGCGGGCACCAGCATTCCGATCGACCGGCACGACGTTGCCCGACAATTGGGCTTCGACGGCGTGGCGGCAAACAGCCTCGACATATCGAGCGATCGCGACTTCGTCGTGGAATTCGCCTTCGCATTGGTAATGATTGCCGAACATCTGAGCACCTGGGCCGAGGAGTGGATACTTTGGTCAACATCGGAGTTCAACTTCTTGACGCTGCCGCAGGCGTTTTGCACCGGCTCGTCGATTATGCCACAGAAGGTTAATCCGGACGTTTTGGAGTTGATCCGCGGCAAGACAGCCCGGGTGGTGGGGAACCTCCAGGCACTGCTGGTGTTGATTAAGGGCCTGCCGCTGGCCTACAACCGCGATTTGCAGGAAGACAAGCAGCCGCTGTTCGATTCGTTCGACACGGTGGGCGCCTCGCTGTCGTTGGCGGCGCCGCTGGTGGCCGGAGCCGAGTTGAACCGAGCGGCCATCGCCGCACAACTCGTTCGGGGGCACCTCGACGCAACGGCCCTGATGGAACACCTCATCCGCCAGGGTATCCCGCAGCGGACCGCTCACGGGCTGATCGGCCGCCTGGTCCGCGTGGCCTTGGATCGCAACGTGCGGTTGTCCGACCTTTCGCTGTCCGACTTCCAAGAGGTGCATCCGGATTTGGACGAGAGCGTGTACGAAGTGCTGGGCGTGGAGAACGCCGTCCGGGCGATGACCAGCCACGGGTCGACGGCACCGGCGGAAGTCGCCAAACAAATAGTCCATTGGAAAGAATTCCTGAAAATCGGTGATACTTAGTACCTATAAAGCCGCGACCGTTGGTCGCGCTTTCATCGTGCGAAGAACAACACAGACGAGACACACCATGAGTAGTAACCGGCGAGCATTACCCTGGCTGACGATTGCATTGCTGGCGATAGGCGTTGCGGCGCCCGTTTGGTCGCGGGAGCCGGCGCCGGCGAAGCGGAAGCCGCTTCTGAAGGTCGAGGACGTCGTGGCTGATCCGGCCGTTGAGGCCGTGTTGGAATCCGGGTCCACCACGCCGGGCGAATGGGTTCGCGAGGCCAATATTCTGGCCGGCTTGGGTCGACCCGACCTGGCCAAGGGCCTTTTGCAGCGAGTCCTCAAAGCCAAGCTCAAGCAAGCGGAGTTGGCCACCTTGGTCGACAGGTTCGGCTCGGCCATGTTTACCGAGTTGGCCCGGCGCGACAATTTGACTCCCGAGGCCAAGCAGCTTTCCGACGCCGTACTGGCGGCGGCTAACCTGGAACTTCAAGACCGCAAGCGGTTGGTCGGTCTGATCGCCAAGCTGCAAGACCCGTCGATCGATGTCCGCAGCCAGGCGTTGGCCGGGTTGAAGGACGCGCGCGGTCCGGCGGTGGGCGCGCTGGTCGAGGTGTTGGCCGATCCCAAGCGGACGGCCGAGCATCCGAACGTTCGGGCGGCACTGGTTCGCTTTGGTGCCGATGCCCGACGCCCGCTGGTGGGCATTCTCGAATCGCCCGATGCGAGGCTCGTCGTTCAGGCTATCGAGGTCCTTGCGGCGGCCAACGCGCGGAAGGCGACGGTCTATCTTCTGGCCCCGTTTGCTTCGGCCCAGAGCAAGCCGGAAGTGCGAGTGGCGGCGGAAGCCGCTTTGCGGAAGCTGATGGGGCACGTGCCCTCGCAACATCAGGCGGCCGAGTTGTTGGCCGAGGAAACGCGGAGTTATTTCGACCGGCACCGCGCGCTGCGGTCCGACGCCGCCGATCGCGTGGAGGTGTGGTTTTGGGATTTCGCCGCGAACCGGCTGATGATGAAGCGCTACCCGTCGGCCGACGCCGCCTTGTTGATCGCCGCGCGACTGGCCCGACAAGCCCACGCCGTGGCGCCCGACGACCACGAAATCACGCTACTGAAGCTAGCGACGCAACTCGAATTGGCCGCCTACCAGAACGGCCTGAGCAAGCCGCTCCCGTCGGGCGAGGGTACGGTGGCAGCCGAGGTTGGCAAGAGCGGCGCCCGCGCGGTGGAAGATACGCTGGAACTGGCGATAGCCACCAACCACATCCCGGCCGCCACGGCGGCGGCGCGGATTCTCGGTTCGGTGGGCACTGCCGATGCGTTGCTCTTCCAGGGTCCCAAGAAGGCACCTCTGGTTCGGGCCGCCGAGCATGCCGACCGCCGCTTGCGGTTCGCCGCAATCGAGTCGATTATGAGACTCAAACCGGCCGGGGCGTTTGCCGGGTCGAGCCAGGTTTTGGAGTCGATTGGGTTTTTCGCCGCTTCGGGTGGAACACGCCGGGCGCTGATCGGCGGGCCGGGAACGGCTGCGTCGCAACAAATCGCCGGCGCGCTGGTGGAATTGGGTTACCAAGTCGACCGGGCCTCGACCGGCAAGGGGTTGACCCGCCTGGCCACGGGTTCGCCCGACTACGAGTTGGCATTCATCGACGTCACGATTGCCGGGCCGACTATCGATTCGTTGCTGCAGCAGCTTCGCCGCGACTATCGGACGGCTTCGTTGCCGGTTGGGCTTCTGGCGCCGGCCGGTCGTTTTGAAGAGGCAAAAAGGCTTGCCCGGCTCGACCCCTTCTCCGAGAGCTTCGCTCGACCGCATTCGGCCGAAAGCATCCAATGGCAACTCACCCAGTTGGCCGACCTGCTGGGTCGGAGGATGGTCTCTCCCGCCGAGCGGGAACAGCAAGCGTCCCAATCGCTCCGCTGGCTGGCCGAGTTGAGTTCGGCCGGTCAGAAGGTCTTCAACGCAGGCCGCGTCGAGCAGGCGGTATTGGCCGCGCTCGATGCACCGCGGCTGAGCCCCGAGGCGGTTGCCGTGCTGAGGAATCTGGGCACCACCCGGAGTCAAAAGGCGCTGGTCGAACTGGCCAGCCGTCTGGCCCAACCGTTAGCGCTTCGCAAGTTGGCGGCCGAGGCCCTGCATCATAGTTTTGCGGAGCACGGCATCCTGCTAACCAGCGACGAGATACGCCGGCAATACGATCGCTACAACCAAAGCGCCACGCTGGACCGGGGCACGCAGCAAGTGCTGGCCATGATTCTCGACGCGATTGAAGGCGGCAGGGCCGCCAACCAAACCGGTGCTACCGCACCCAGGCAAGAACCCGCTCCCGTTGGTCGCTGAACTTTGTCAAAAACCTAATGATCCTTGAAGTTAGCAGTACAAGAGAACCCACAAGAGCATGCGGTGCCGAAAGCGGCCGACAAGAACGCCGCTGCGAAGGGGTAACGGCAGGATGAACGAATCTCCGCAAACGGTTGCCGGCCACGAAACGGGCCCGCCCATCTCCGGCTTGATCGGCTCGGGCCCGGCCATGCAAGAGGTCTATCGGCTGACGCGGCAGGTAGCCCGATCCAATGCCTCGGTGCTTCTGCTGGGCGAGACGGGCACCGGCAAGGAGCTGATTGCCAAGGCGATCCACCAGCTCAGCACCCGTGGCAGCGGTCCGTTCATCCGCGTAAATTGCGGCGCGCTTGCCGAGAACCTTTTGGAAAGCGAATTGTTTGGGCACGTTCGAGGAGCGTTCACCGGCGCGGTCAGCAACCGTACCGGCCGTTTCGAGGCAGCCCACACGGGAACCGTTTTCCTCGACGAGATCAACTCGACCACGCCCAAGCTGCAAGTCAAGCTGTTGCGAGTGTTGCAGGAGCAGGAGTTCGAGCGGGTTGGCGACACTCAAACGATCCGGGTCGACACCCGGGTGATTGCCGCCAGCAATCGGGACCTGTTGCACGAGATCGAGGAAGGCCGATTTCGCGAAGATCTTTATTACCGGCTGAACGTGGTGACCATCGAACTGCCCCCCTTGCGCGACCGGCCCGAAGATATCGCCGCGCTGGTAGCGCACTTTCTGGAGCTTTACAGCCGGCAGAACAATCGCCCCCGAGTACCGCGAGCCGAGCCGGCGGCCATGCAAGCCCTGCAGCGATACGACTGGCCCGGCAATGTCCGCGAACTGCAAAACTACATCGAGCGGGCGGTCGTGCTCGGTACTGATGATCTAGTGACGGAGGCCCTGCTGGATTTGAAGCATCGCCGACCGTCGCGACGCAGCCGCGGCGATCTGGCGTCGCTTGTCACCGATCTGGTCGCGCAAGGCATGGACAAGGCGGGCCCCGACGCATTGGACTTGCAGGGGCTGATAGTCGACCGGGTCGAGCGGGAGTTAATCTCGCAGGTAATGGACCAGTGCGACAACGTCCAAGTCAAGGCGGCCCTCCGCCTGGGAATCAACCGCAACACGCTCCGCAAGAAGCTGCAACAGTACGGCCTGGAAACTTGACGAGGTCGGAAGTCGGAGGTCGGAGGTCGGAAAGCTGACGGCCTCCCACTACCCACTATCAACTATCAACTACCCACTATCAACTATCAACTATCAACTATCAACTATCAACTATGTCGGGCGTAAGTATAATCTGTTTCGCGGCCAGTTACGGCGTTGCGCTGGTGCTGGAACTTACGCGGCTCCTCTTTCGTAGTGGCGTGCGCGGAGCGCTGCTGCTGGGGTTCGCCGGAGCCGGAATGCTCGCGCATACGGCGTTTCTTTATTACCGGGCGACAAGCTTCACCGGTTCGCCGCTTTCGAGCGAGCAGGACTGGTATCTGCTGGCAGCCTGGGTGCTGGCCGGTACGTACTTGTATTTGACCTACTACCATCCGCGCACGGCGTTCGGGCTGTTCGTGCTGCCGTTGGTCTTGACGCTGATTGTGGTGGCCGTCTTCCTGGCCGATCCCGAACCGTTCGCCCGCGAATCGGCCTCGCGAGCCTGGGGTATCGTCCACGGCCTCTCGATTCTGCTGGCCGTGGTCTCGGTGCTGGTGGGGTTTGTTGCCGGAGTGATGTACTTCCGGCAGGCCTGGCGGCTGAAGCACAAGCGGCCGGCGACGCATCGGCTGCGGTTGCCGAGTCTGGAATGGCTCCAACGGGCCAACAGCCGGGCGATCGTGGTCTCGACCTTGCTGATGGGCGTCGGCGTGCTCTCCGGCG
>CAZDHN010000009.1:18436-26443 GCA_964505115.1 uncultured Planctomycetaceae bacterium | reverse complement strand
ATGGTGGGGCTCGCAGCGCTCGACCCACCCTACTACGTCAACTGCCTGCATCAGCAAGCTAGGTCTTGTACACTGCCGCCAATCGATTCCCGGTAAAATGAACCAGCAATCAATACTCGACGAATTGGTTAGACGCGGGCAGGAGTTGTTCCACGCCCCAAGCCATTGATCACTTTCACCCGAGCGCGCTTATGCCCGACTATCGACGCTGGTACGTGCCGGGCGGGACTTTTTTCTTCACGCTCGTAACGCATCATCGTCGGCCCATTTTGTGTACCGACCTGGCTCGCCGCTGCCTCCGAGAGGCCATCGACAAAGTACGAACCGATTGGCCTTACGATTTGGTCGCCATCGTGCTGCTGCCGGATCATCTTCACACGGTTTGGACACTCCCGGCCGGAGATGCGCGATATCCTATCCGTTGGAAGCGGATAAAAGAGGAGTTCACGCGTCGATACCTGAAGGGAGGTGGTTCGGAGGTTTCGCCCGGTTCATCACGGCTGCGGCGTTCTGAACGTGGCATTTGGCAACGGCGGTATTGGGAACATACAGTGCGCGACGAGGCCGACCTGAAACGTTGCGTCGATTACGTTCATTGGAACCCCAAGAAGCACGGGTACGTGGATAGTGTCCGCGATTGGCAATGGTCCTCCTTTCATCGTTTCGTCGGCCTGGGAGAGTATGAACTCGACTGGGGCGCCGAAGACCCGGCACCTGACTACGATGATCCCGAATGGGGCGAATAAAGGTGGGGTGGGTTGAGAAACGTAGTAGGGTGGGTCGAGCGCTGCGAGCCCCACCAAATGGATGAGCAGACTATGGTGGGGCTCGCAGCGCTCGACCCACCCTACATCCTCGCCTCACCACCAACCCATCAACATCCCCAGCCGGTTGAGGAAGATGATGGTGCCGATCACCGCGGCGCCGGTGGAGGCGACCAGGACGGCGGCGCTGCCGATATCCAGGGCGGCGCCGATGTTGGGGTCGTATTGGTCGGTGACGGATCGGGCCAGCGATTCCAGCGCGCTGTTGAACATCTCGGCGGTCAGCACGGCGGCTATGCATACCAGCAGCAGGCACCATTCGGTCAGGCCGACCCGCATTACCGTGGCAGCCGCAATCACCATGGCGGCGGTGAAGAAGTGGAAGAAGAAGCTGCTCTGACCGCGCACGCCCAGCTTCGCGCCGCGGAAGGCGTCTTGGAATTTCTTCCGGAAGGGTCGTTCCGGCGGACGTAATTCGTCGGTTTGCATATTCTTTCTACTCCAGCCCGCGGGCGCCGGCCACGGGTATTTGGGCACCGCTTACGCGACCGAGCCGGGTTTTGGGAAGGAACCGAGGTTCGATGGCTAACATGGCACCGTAATTGCCGCGGCTGGCGTCCACGCGGAATCCGGCGCTAATCAGGAACGATTCGCCGATTCGGGTGATTGCCAAATTCTGGCCGATGTTGCCCTGGTTGCCCATGTCGACCGACATGCCGAACGAGCTGACCCACTTGGGACTCATCCGGTAGCTGTACGACATGCTGAGAATCTGAGCGCTGATCGGCCCTTCCAGCAGCCGGAACCCCACGTAGAGGTTCCCGCGCGGCGGTCGGCTAAGGTATCCGCCCACGTTGACGAGTTGTTGTCCTTCGCTGAAGAAATCGAAGATGCCGTCGGAGACCAGTGTCAGCCGATTGCCCACGTGCCAGCGCAAGTCGTAATCGTAGAGGCCGAGGGACGAGCCGAAGTTATCGCGATCGGGTTTGGGGAATAAGACGAACTGTGTATCGAGCGTTATCCAGTCGATGGTTCTCCGCTTGCCGGGCATGCCACGTTTGGTTTGCCAGCGGTGTCGCATGCCCGTCCGTATAGCGAACAGGTCGTCGGCGATTTCGGAGCTTGGGCAGGTAACCGAGCTGGCCAGTCCGGCTCGCATGGCGTAATATCGCGAGAAGAACTGGGGCGGCTCCAGTCCCACGCCGCCATATGTGTTGAATTGGAATCGGCGTCGGAACTGCTCGATGGCGTCGTCGCCCAGTTGGTCGTAAAGCGGCATCAGCGTCAGGTCCTGGCTGGCTTCCGAGATGGCCGCGTCGACGTCGAATACCACCTTGTGTGCAAGTCCGTGTATGTTCCAGAGTTGGTTTTCCACTTCCGGATAGACACGCCACATGGGTACGCTTGCCCTGACGCCGGCCTGCCAGAAGGCGCGCTGCAGGTCGTCGCCGTTCATGTCCTGGCCCCAATGCCCCAGCTCGCCCAAGGCGTAGGGGACCGTCTTGACCGGGCCGAGTTGCAGCGGCCAGTCGATCTCCTGCCGCGTAACCAGGCGTTCGCCGCTAACGGTGGCCTCCCAGTTCAACAGCGTGAACTTGTCCAACTCACCGGAGTCGGCTGGCGGGGGCGCGGCCGTGCGCATTCGAGCATAGCTGGCGTTGGAGTGTTCGTACCAAGTCAACGTATCGTTCAGCAGCGGTTGACCCAACCAGAAATGGTCGACTCGGGGAAGCCACTCGGTTTGCGTGAAGTACTTGTTGAGCCGGTAGGCGGCCGTAACGCTCCAGGCGATGTTGTCGTGGGTGCGCTTCAACTCGACGGCGGTCGACTGGTCCTTGAGTTCGTCCCATTCCCGTTCAAAGTACTCGATCAGGAAGTTCCCGTCGCTGAGCCAGCCGGCCTCGACCGTCAGTTGAAGGTCGTTGGGCAATAGCTCGCGATGTTGCCAGAACACGCGGTTGCGGTAATCCACGTTGTTGACGATATGGCGCCGATCGAGCCCCAAGTTATCGAAGCCCGTGTCGTAAATCGCCCAAATATCCAACAGGCCGGAGGTTGGGCCGGGCACGCCAAAAAAATCCTCGCGCTGATAGGTGAAGGTAGTTCCGTGACCCAGCCCGTGCTTGCTCAGCCAGTCGAGGCTGAAGTCCCACTTGGTTCCCTTCGGCCGGTTGCGAATACCGAAAATCTCGTAGGCGTTCCAACTGCTTAGCACCTGATTGCCGTAGACGTTGTCGTTCTTAAGCTGGAAGCGGCGGATGTAGAACGTCGGCTCGGTCAGATCGGTGGCGAAGCGGGGCCAATAGAAGACCGGCATGTCTTCCAGGAAGAGGAACGAGTTTTCGCCGGTCAGCATCCGCTGGTGCTCGACAACCGGCTCGTTGGTAAGCGGATCGATCTCGGGCAGGCCGGTGATCGGGTTAATTAGCGGGCGTTGCAGGTCCTCGAAGGTGATGTCGCCCGCCTGGATGCGATAGCTGGGCTTGCCCATCCGGCTGGAGGTGACGTAGCTGTTTTGGGCGAAGAAGCGGTCCTTGCCGGTTTGGGTGAGTATCTCCGAGCGAAGACGCAGAAGCCCCTCGTACTCCGGCACGGGCGTGAGCATCTCGGCATCGAGCACCGTGCCCGTCTGATTCCGCACGTCGTAGTACATCCGCTTGGCGTAAATCACCCGCTCCCCCTGCCGGAAGACGATGTTGCCTTCCATGTAAATCTCCAGGGGGATCTCTTCCGCTTGAAGGCTCTTGCCGCTCAGATCGGGTTCCTTTATGCCGGCGGTCCAGATAACCAGCCGATCGGTGGAGACGTCGATCGAACCGAACTGCCCCAGCCCGTCGACGATCAGGTTCACCCCCGAATCGATAACGGCAATCCATTGGTTGGTTTGACGGTCGGGGAACCACAGGGCCTGGACGGGCACGTCGCTGCGCGGGAAGACGCGAACCCGACGCGCGCCGACCGGCGGTTGCGATTGCCCCGTGGCCATCACGCCCGCTGCCGCGCCCACCGCGGTGGCCGGTTGTGATTGAGTGTATTGCACTCGGCGGACCGCGCCGCTGGAACCCGGGTTGCGCCGCAGCATGGCCCTTCGATAGATGGTCGGCTTTGTCTCGGGCGGCGCCGACACCTCGGCCACGTGGACTTCGATCGTCGCGTTTGTGTGGAAGCGTCCCAGCCAGGTTCCGTCGGTGAGTCTGGCCGGCGCGCCGCCCCGGTCGCCACCACCACTGCCGCCACCACCACTGCCGCCACCACTGTCGAGATCGATCGTAACGCCGTCTTCCAGGTAGGCGATTACCTTGTTGCGTCCCAGGTCCATGGCGCTTCGGTCCAGGGTGCCGGAGCGGTCGATCCAAAGCACCGCCTCGTTGCTCTTGGCCGAATGCTTTGCCTGGACGATTTGACAGTTGCCGCGCAGGACCCAGACCTCGTAAGCGCCTTGCGTCCAACGCGTGGCCGATTGGGCCGTGACGATGATCGGCTCCGACTGGCTGGCCGTCGGCAGTTCAACTTCCGCCCGGCCGGAAGCGGCCCAGGCCAATGCGAACATCGCAATGCACACGACCGCAACTGGAAACCGTCCGCGCGCACCGCGAGCGCCGGCGCGCGGCGAGAGCACCGCGCGCGGGATGCTAGCCGAGTTCTCCCAAAGGTGACTGCTCAGCAGACCGGCATCCTTGCCCGCCGGGCGTTGCATGACTTGGGCAACGCCAGGCTGAGTCGCAACATGAAGTGACAAAAGTCGTTACGAGAAAAGTTCCCACTGTTTAGCGGGCCGGATTATAGGAGTGTCCGGCCACGGGATCAAGGCGGGTTCGCTTGTGGGCTGGGTGACGTAAGTGGTTTGCATACAAGCAGTTGCGACGCTTGGTCCAGTCAGTGCGGTGGAACGCGCGGTTTAGCCGGCGGACTTGTCCGCCGTGTTTTCGGGGTGAATCGTACGCCAAACACGGCGGACAAGTCCGCCGGCTAAACGCAATACCGTTCGTGATTCACTGTTAGCCCGGTCGCCTGCGACCGGATTGTGCGGCGTATTCCCCGATTTTCCGGTCGCAGGCGACCGGGCTAACATCAATTCCCGCGAAACACGAACGGTATTGCGGCTAAACGGCAAGTGGGCAAGGTTCGTTTGCCCCGCCCTACATTTTGGCGAGAAATGCGGGTTATGCTTCAGCATGACAGCCTGCTCGAATGCGTTATGCTGAAGCATAACCTACCGGCTGCAATTCACCTGTAGCTGGATTCGCAAGAATTCAGCCGCGACGCAACGGACCGAATTCTTGCGAATCCGGCCGCGGCGGCCAGGGCGATGGCGGGCATGAGCGGGGCGCGCATCCGCATGTTGGTCCAGTAGAAAGTGTGAACGAGCGTCACGCAGACCAATAGCAGGAGGCACCAGACCCAGGTTCTTCCGGCCGACGCGCTCCGACCGCGCGCGGTCCAAACCGCCCGGACTCCGAAGGCCGCCAGCAAGAATTCGACCAGATACCAGAGCCCGACGGCCTGGCGGGCGAAACGTCGTGGCGAGCTTTCGTCCGGCACAAGTTGATGCGGGACCAGTTGCCAGAGCCGGCCGACGCGAACCAGACACGAACGCCAAAACATGCCCGGCTCGCGGCGGATGTTCCGAAGCGCTTCGGCATGAGCTTCCCGATCGGCGAGCAATTCGTCGTCGGCAACGGTTCGCGAGCGATGGAACTCGTCGGCGTTCCAGACGCTGCCGGGCGCGCCCGAGCGGAGGTACTCGTAGAACCAAGGGTTGTTTCCCAGCAGCAGCGTGTATCCGCCGTGAGTTGTCGTGAGGATAGGTCGCCCGAACTGGATCTGATTTCGCGCCACCCAAGGCGCCAACACGACGGCCGCGGCCGCGGCAAACGCGGCGAAGGCACCAAGCCGCTTGGGACGTTTGATCAACATCGGCAACAAGATCGCGGCGGCGACCGTCCAGAGGAGCAAGCCGGGCCGGCACAACCCGGCGGCCGCCGACACCGCGCCGGCGACCGCTACTCGACCCGTGGTCGGACGCTCGCAAGCGGCTGCCAGGCAACTCAAGGCGGCGACGACCAGGAACACGGCCAGCGTTTCGGTCATCGCCAGCGTGGATTGGGCCAGCAAGATCGGGTCGCAGGCGACCAGGGCAGCGGCGACCAGGGCGTACGGTCCAAGCTCCAGCCGTCGCGCCAAGCGGAACAGCAAAAGCACGGTGGCCAGCCCCAACAGCACGTGCAGCGTGCCGATAGCCGCGCGGGCGGCCGGTCCCATGGCAACGCAGGGTACTAGCGCCAGCGGATACAAGGGCGGCCGATAGGCGGTGGGTAGCAGTTCGCGGCCGAACGTCCCGTGACGAAGCAGATTCTCGGCCAGGTGTCGATACCCGTCCGGATCGGCCACCAGCGCGTCGGGCATCAGAAGCAACACGCCCGTGCGAACGATAAGCGTAAAGACGATCAGCCCCGGCAGCCACGTCCTTGACGCCATGCTGGTTGCATTATGGTTACGGCGACGCGACATCTATAAAGCCGCGACCGTTGGTCGCGCACGGGACAAAGCTTACGTGGTTTCCGCCAAATTCCGGTCGCAGGCGACCGGGCTAACTGTTAGCCGCATTTGAACCGCTACAACTTAAAGTTAATCGTGCGGACCAGGAATCGCCAGGCGCGGGTTGCCAGTGGTTGCCAGGGGGTGTGAATTTTTGCCCGGCCGCGCAGACCCAAGCGGAGCAGGCCGTCGGGGTCGTCCAGGAAGACTCGGGCCTGGTAGGAGGCGCTCTGCGGCCGTTCCACGCCCGACTCGTCGGTCTTGGTCGGCAGGTCGCCACCCGCCTTGGTCGAGAGCCGCTCGGGGCTAATCTCCAGATCGACCTGAGCGATTTCTCCGATCCGGCCCTTGAAGGTTTCGTGCGGCAGTTCGTTGAGCTTGATTTCGACCTCTTGGTCCTGGCGAACGAACTCGATGTCGGCCTGATCGATGACCAGAATCGCCTCCATCTTTTTTGGGTCGCCAATTTGACAGAACAGGGTGCTTGCTTCCAGGAAGGAGCCCAGGTTCTTTTGCTCCAGCGGCGAGCCCGACCAGGACGACAACTGGCCGCCGGGCTCTTTGCGGTCGGGTTTTTCGGGTGGAGGCAATATTGTGCCGGCAGTCGGGGTTCGCAGGACAAGGCGTTCTTGATCAGCCTGTTTTTGTTCCAACTGGCTCTCGACCGTTTCCAGCGCTTCGCGAACCTGGGGGATTTCGGCTCCCGCCTGGAGGTCGCTGAATCGCTGGCGGTGAAGGCTTTCCAGTTGAATTTTGTATTGATCGCGGGATCCGACGAGCCGGGTGAGTTCCAACTCCATGTCGACGCTGCCGAGCCGGGCGAGTTGCTGGTCCTTCTCGACCTTATCGCCCGGCTTGACGTCGATTTCATCAAGCCGGCCGGCCACGTCGACGTAAATCGCCGTGGCATCGTGGGCCTGCATTTCCAGCGAACAGATCACGTTGTAGGGCAGCGGAATGTACATGAACGCCGTGATAATCAGCACCAAGCCCGCCAGACTGGCGTACATTCGCGGTTTCTTCACCTTATCCGTCCTCCCGGGCACGTAGAAGAATTTTCCCAACTTGTACAGTGGCATAACCACCAGCCCATACAGCGACATGGCGATAATTACCTGGCTGATGATCTCCAGCCGGTAGGGTTTGAACACCTGATAGAGGAACCAGAGGATCGACGCCATCACGAACCAGCGATAGACAACCGCGGCAACCGAGTAAAGCGCGAAGAAAATTTGATTGCGTTGCGGCAGGAAGGGGTCTTCGGGCGGTTCCAGCCCGAGGAACCAATAGCCCATCTTGCGGTTGAGAATGGAGGTGGCTTTCTGCCTCAGGTTAGGTATCTCGGTGACGTCCGAGAGAATGTAGTAACCGTCGTAGCGTAGCAACGGGTTGGCGTTGAAGAGTATGGTGCTCACCGAGGAGATGAAAACAACGTTCAGGCAGAGGTTATTGAGCAATCCCGGCGCGGTAAACCACCAGACGAACGCGCACATTGCGGCCATCGTGACCTCGACGTACATTCCGGCCGCCCCGATTGCCGCCCGCTGCCACTTGCTGGGCAACATCCAGGAGTCCGACACATTGCAGTACAAGCAGGGCGTAAGCACCAGGATCATCACGCCCATCTCGTGGCATTCGCCCCCAAAATGCTTGCAGGTCAGTCCGTGCCCAAACTCGTGTACCACCTTGGTCGCGCCCAGCGTTA
>CAZDHN010000009.1:6681-18336 GCA_964505115.1 uncultured Planctomycetaceae bacterium | reverse complement strand
TTGCAGGTCAGTCCGTGCCCAAACTCGTGTACCACCTTGGTCGCGCCCAGCGTTACCGCCAGCAGCAGGGCGTTGGCGGGGCTGAAGAACTGGTAGAAGCCGGGTAGTTTCGAGCGGAAGACATCGAACTGCACCAGCACCAGTGTCAACGCCGACAGACAAAGCACAAGGCTAAGAACCAGTGTAATCCGCCAGAACAGCCAGCGCACGTAGGGGTACATCCAGTTAAGCGCCCGTTCGGGATCGAAACCCTTGAAGCGAATGCAGAGGATGTTGGTGGCCGCGCCGAGCAGTTCCTTGTGTCGCCGGTCGTCGCGACGTTTGCGAAGCTGCTGCCCCTGGCCGGGCACGCCGGCGATTACCAGCCCGCTGCGGTGGAGCATGCCGAGGAATTGCTGCAACTCCTCCAGGGTGATTTTCTGCGGAGGGAATTCATCCTCGAAGCGTTCCTTGATCTCGTCCAGACTGGTCCGGCCGTCGAGCATCTGGAGGATGGCGTATTCCTCCTCCTGGAAGCGGTAGTAGTTCAGTCCGACCGGCTCCTTCACCACCCAGTACGATTGACCCAAGTACTGCTGTTTGCGCGCGGACAGATCGGGTCGCTTCCGGAGCGGCAGCTTCCGGGCGGAACTGGATACCAAACTGTCGGACAAAGTGGCCATCGATCAGCGGCCGGTGGTTAGTGGTACGAAGCCGAGTTCAGGCCCGGTTCAAACGTGGGTAACAGTTAGCCCGGTCGCCTGCGACCGGAAAAATGGGCCGGTTTCCGCTACTTAACCCGTCGCAGGCGACGGGGCTAACACGGACCGTCGAGACCCACTCCTGGCCCTCGCGTCATTTCAGGTGAATTGTCAACTCGGCCGCCATCCCGGGGCTGAGCAGCCAGTTGTCGTTCTGCTGCCGGTTGAGCACCTCGGCCCAAATGCGGAACTCTCCGCCGGCCTCGACCAGCGGGCTGACGAATACCACTTTGCCTTGAAACGACTCCCGGCGGCCGCGCGCCAAATTAACCGTCGCGGTAATTGAACGACCGGCGATCTCGGCCTGCGAGTAGTCCTTCGCGTTGAGGAAACCCTCGACTCTCAGTCGGTCCATTCGCACCACGTGTATTACCGGGTCGCCCGGCTGGACCCACTCGCCCGCGTGTCGATACACCTTGACCACCTCGCCGTTTAGCGGGGCCGTAATATGCCGGCGATCGACGTTCTCCATGGCCGCTTCAACTTCAGCCTCGCGGACTTGGCTCTCCAGTACGCTGACGCGCAGGTCAAGTTTCGCCTGTTCGATTTGCAGCACCGAGCGGTTGTGGGTAAGCAGCAGTCGCCGCACCTCGGCCATCGGCACCGAGCCGGATACCTTCCGGTTGGCCTCTATCGCCTGCTGGTATTCCGCCTCCGCCACTTCCGCCGCCGCCTGGGCATAACGCACGTTGATGTCGTTGGCCGCCTGCTCCTGGGCGACCTTTAATTCCAGCTTCGAGACGCGATGCTGCATCAACGCCCGGCTGTCGTCGATCCGGGCCAGCGGATCGCCGGGGCGCACCTGCTGCCCTTCCTTGCCGACGACCTCGATCAGCACGCCCGCCTCCTCGGCCGGTACCTGTGCCTCCTGAATCAACGTCACCAGGCAATGCGAAACCGTGTGCGAGCCGGCTTGTGTTCCGGCGGCGCCGGGTTGGGCCCCGGTCAGCGCAAGTAGTGTACCCAGAGTAACCAGTGAAATTCCCATAACGGCGATCCTTCTCGCGCAAGGCGGCTATAAGCGGAACAAAATCTTCGAGTGAATGAAAGCCAACAGGTCGTGGAACCACACATACCCGATCGAACGGCGGCCGCAGTAGACTTTGGCGGTAACGGTCGCGCCCGCCCGGGGCGCGTGCGGCAGCTCTTTCTTGTCGATCTCCACCTTGATCAGCACGGTGTTGCCCTCTTCGCTGCGGACTTCCGCGCTACGGTGAACTTCCTTGATCTTTCCCTTCAACTCCATGTCCGGATCGGTGGCCAGGATGAAGGTTACGTCAAGGTTCTTGCCCAACTCGGGCTCGTTCTGGGCCTGAACGATATAGCCCATGCGGTCCTCGGGCATCTGAAGCTCGAGTTGCCAGGGTCCGGTCGGGTCGGCCACTCGCATGAGCACCTGGCCGCGCTGCACCGGCCGGTGTATCAGCCGGTCGTAGAGGTCCCAGGTGATAATCTGGCCGCGGCGCGGGCTGGTTACGTTGAGGTCTTCCTTCTTCGTGCGATAGAGTTGCCACTGGGCGTCGAGGCTTTCCTTCTTCTGCTTCAGCGCCGAGAGTTCACCCAGCAGCCGGTTGCGCTCGTCGACGCGCATGCGATTTTCGGCGCTCAACAGCGAGCGTTTGGTGGCCAGCATCTGCTCGTGTGTCGTTTTGCGCTGTCCGAGGATGTCGGCAATTGCCACGTCCAGGTCGGTGTTGCGCAGCTCGGCCAGCAGGCTGCCCTTCTGGACCGTGTCGCCGTGCTTGACGTCGAGCTTCTTGACCACGCCGTCGATTCGGGCGAAGACATCGCTCCGCTCGACGGGTTCCAGGGTGCCCTTCGCCTGTAGCTCGAAATCGGCCGGCCAGAAAATCAGCCCCAACAGCAGCAGCAGGACCGCGGCGATAATGCTTATCGTTTTGGGGAGAGTTCTGGCCCTGAATACCCACTTGGTTTTACCCAGCGCCCGCCAGACGGGCATAAGGAACAGGTTCTGATGCTCCAGGGCGTTGGCCAAAGCGGTGGCACTGTGCCGGCTAACCACGTCTACCCGCTGTAGCATGGTTTCCGGAACGCGGCTGTCCTCGATCTGCTCGACGATCAGGGCCCCGATCGGCGCTTCCGGTTCTTTCTGATCGTCGGGCTCTTCTTCCGCTTCGCTGGGCGGTCGTTGTAGGGGCAGCACGGCCACGGCCTTGGAGTGCGATTCGTCGACGTACTCCTCGACGGCATCCTCGACCTGCGGAGCCATGTCGCTCGTGTCGCCCGAGTACCAAACCGGCTCGCCGGTGGCCACCACCGCCGAAGCCAATTTTCCCAGCAGGCGAACCGTGTTCGATCGCTTGTCGAACATGTCCTGGCCGCTGACCGCCTCGATATGGCACTTGTTGCCTTTGCGAATTGCCACGCTGAGCCGGTCGCACTCGATCAGCCGGCGTCCCTCGTTGGCAATGATGTAGGCAGCCTGCCGGGGATCGAGACTGACGTGTGCCACCCGGGTGAACTCTTCCAGTTGCGTCCAGAGGATTTGGCGGTCGGAGAAGTGTCGCAGTTGACGGCTCTTGACGAAGTCGGCCGCCAAGTCGCACATCTGCATGAGGAAGCGCAGGTAGCCCCTCTGCGTTCCGATGGCCGCATCGGGACGCTGGAAAACCTCCACCACGCCCACGGTCTCCAGGTCGGTGGAAAGCGGTCCGAGCACGAGCAGCATATCGGTCGGGTTGCCCGCCTCGTCCTCATCGCCCGCGCCCGATTGAGGCGGCACCAGCACGGCTTCGCCGTCGGCCAGCACTTTGTAAAGCAGCCGGCTGTGTCGCTTCTGAGCCTCTTCGCTTTCGGCCAGGCCGGTCTGTTCTATGTTGATTTTGTATTGCAGGGTCAGCCGGCCCTCTTCCTCCGTGGTCCAGACCGCTCCGCCAATCGCCGCCAGTGCCGAGACGACCCGAGTGAGGAACTCGGCGTAGAACTCCTGCGGCGCGATGTCGGACTTCGACAGTTGAGCGATCTCGGCCACCAGGCCGCGAATCTGCTGCTTGGTCTGTTCGATCAGTTGAGGATCGAGGGGTTGCTCCGTACTCATGCTGCACTCATGCTGCTGCCAGGTGCTATCAGTTTTCGTGTACGCGGGACCGCCAGCCAATAGGGGACACCGCAACGGCGATAACCGGCCCCCAATTGCCGCCGAACCTAATGAAAAAACGCACGTACTCTATGGTTAGCGGCCCGAGGCGAGGCCCGTCGAGGCCGTCGTACTCGTCACGCTCCGCGTGACGAACCTGCATCACGCGGAGCGTGATGAGTACGGACCCCGCACTTCGTCGTCATTATGCGCAAGGCCACTACACTACTGTTTATCCCGTTTTTGCCATATTCTCAAGGGTAGCTTAGACTTAGCGTCCCAGCGGCTCGCATTGGGCACGCCCAGGCTTGCGTAGACTACGCAATCGGCACATTCGGACCCCCGCGCGGCTTGTGCAAGCTGGCCAACCCGGATATTGTTAAAGTTTCATACTGCTACTGCCAACACGCCGGGCAAGCCCGGCCGCTAAATTGTGAACTCAGACGCCTACTGCTACCGACAGATCGATTCCGCATAAGGAGATCCAGCGATGCTCAACCGCCTGCCCTTTATCGTGGTCGTTGTCTGCATGTTGAGTGGTGTGCAGCCGGGCAATGCGTCGGAAGCACCAATTCAGGCGGGCGAGAAACTCGTCACGGTCGGGCCCACGCCACTGATGAAAGGAAAAGATACCCTGATGACAATCCCGGCCGAAACCGAACTGGTCGCTACCGCAGTAAGAGGCAGTTGGGTCGGCGTGGGTGTTAAGAAGGGACAAGAAACCGTCGCCGGCTGGGTGCTCGCCAAATATCTGCGTCGGGCAGGCGGCGGGCCGGCACAACCGGTCGCCAATGAGGCGAAGGTCCAATACGATCAGGCCGTCGCCTTGGACGAGAAGGGCCGCTTCGCCGAGGCCGTCGCCGCATTCGCCGAGGCTATCCGGCTCGACCCGAAATTCGCCGAAGCTTACAACAGTCGGGCGATCGCCTACTGCAACTTGGGCGACTACGACAAGGCGTTCGTCGACCTGACCGAAGCGGTCCGGCTCAACCCGAAATTTGCCGAAGCCTATAACAACCGCGGAATTGTCCACGCCGATCGGAGTCAGTTGGACGAGGCAATCGCCGATTACGGCAAGGCGATCGAATTGAACCCCAAGTATGCCGAACCTTACTTCAACCGGGGAATCGTTTTCGGCACCAAGGGCCAACCCGACAAGGCCTTGGCCGACCTGAGCGAAGCCATCCGGCTGAACCCCCGGCACGTCGAGGCATATTCCAATCGGGCAATCGCCTACAGCGGCCAGGGTAAGTTGGACGAGGCCGTGGCCGACCTGGGCAACGCGATCCGGCTGAACCCGAAGAATGCCGCCGCCTACTACTCCCGAATGGTCGTCTATTGCCGCGTGCTGGGCGATCCGGACAGGGCCGTCGTCGAGCTGGACAAGGCAATTGCGTCGAACCCCAACGCCGCGGAAGCTTACTGGTGTCGAGGGATCGTGCTGCAAGAGAAGGGCGAGTCGGACAAAGCCATCGTCGATTTCAGCAAGGCAATCGCGTTGAACCCCGACTTCGCTCCGGCTTATCACGATCGGGGAATCGCCTGGGGCCGGAAGGAAGAGAACGACAAGGCACTGGCCGACTTCGACAAGGCGATCGAGTTGAACCCCCAGTTCGCCGACGCCTGGTACAGCCGGGGAGTGGCCTACGACATCAAGGACGATCTGGACCATGCCACCGAAGACTATTCCCAGGCGATCCGGCTGAACCCGAACCACACCAACGCCTACTGCTCGCGCGGCGTCGCCCACGAGCGGCGTGGCGATCACGATCGGGCAATAGCCGATTTCACCGTCGCGATCCGGCTCGACCCGGGCTTCGTCCAGGCTTACGTCAATCGCTCGATCGCCTACAAGGGCAAGGGCGACGATGCCAGGGCCAAGGCCGACATGGACAAGGCCGTCGAGTTGCACAAGTCCAATACGGAGCCGAAAGCCGAACCGAAGCAGTCCCCCGATAAGAAGCCCGGTGCCCGCAGCCGTAAGTCGGGCCGACGCCTGTTGGCGTAGGGCGGGGGTAGCCGGATTGGCAAGAATTCGGTTCGCGGCGTCTCAACTGAATTCTTGCGAATTCAGCTACTACTCCCACCTGCTTGCATCCACCGCTCCGCTCTTGTAGGATTGCCGGTTCGTTAACCCACCCGTTTGTTCGATTCAAGGAGTAAGGGAATTATGCGAGGAAATCTTTGGATTAAGAATGTCGTCGGATTGCTGCTTGTTTTGCTTGTAGCCCCCTTGGCTCTAGCCGACGTGGAACTGGCCAGCCCGTTCACCGACCACATGGTCATCCAGCGCGAGATGGCCGTGCCCGTCTGGGGTTGGGCCGACGCGGATGAAAAGGTGACGGTCACGCTCGGCGATCAGACCAAAAGCACATCGGCCTGCGGCAAGGGCAAGTGGTCGGTCAAGCTCGACCCGGTCGACGCCGGCGGACCGTACGTGCTAAAGGTGCAAGGCGCCAATAAGATTGAAATCAACGACGTGCTGGTCGGCGAGGTCTGGGTCTGCTCGGGTCAGTCGAACATGGCCATGTCGGTCGCCAGTTCGGCCAACTATCCCGCGGAGCAAGCGGCCGCCAACCATCCGAAGATTCGCATGTTCGGTGTCGCTCGCAGGACGGCCGCCGAGCCGCAAGAGAAATGCGGTGGCGCGTGGGCAGTATGCAGCCCGACAACCGTCGGCGGCTTCTCGGCCGCGGCCTATTTCTTCGGCCGCCGACTTCACAAGGAGTTGGGCGTGCCGGTCGGACTGATTAACACCTCGTGGGGTGGCACGCCGGTTCAGGCCTGGACGTGTCTCGACGTGCAGAAGTCGATGCCGGAGCTTAAGCCGATGTTGGAAAGCTGGGAGCAGCGCATCGCCAGCTACGACCCGGAGGCCGAAAAGGAACGTTACGAGAAGCGGCTTGCCGTCTGGAAGGATAAGGCCGCCAAGGCGAAGGAAGCGGGCCAGAAACCGCCGCGCAGACCCCGCCCGCCCGTTGCACCGGACGCCAGCCCGCACCGGCCGGCCTCGCTCTACAACGGCATGATCACGCCCTTGGCCCCCTACGCCATCCGCGGCGGCATCTGGTATCAGGGAGAATCGAACGCCGGTGGTGGCGGCACAGCCAAGCTCTACGGCCTGCAACTTCAAGCCATGATCGTCAACTGGCGGAATATGTGGGACCAGGGCGACTTCCAGTTCATCTGGGTCCAGTTACCCAACTTCCGCGCGCCGCAAACGCAGCCCTCCGAACCGAGCGGCTGGGTGACCGTCTGCGAGGAGATGAAGAACTCGCTCTCGCTGGTGAACACGGGCATGGCCGTCACCATCGACATCGGCGAGGAGAAGGACATCCACCCGAAGAACAAGCAGGACGTGGGAAAGCGGCTGGCCCAATGGGCGCTGGCCACGACCTACAAGAAGGACATGGTCGCCTGCGGTCCGCTCTACAAGTCGATGGCCAAGAAGGGCGACAAGATCGTCCTGCAATTCGACCACACCGACGGCGGTCTGGTGGCCAAGGACGGCGGCCCGCTAAAAGGCTTCGCCATCGCCGGCGCCGATCGCAAGTTCGTTTGGGCCGACGCCAAAATCATCGGCGACACGGTGGTCGTCTCCAGCCCCGAGGTCAAGGACCCGGTTGCCGTCCGCTACGCCTGGGCGACCAACCCGATCCACGGCCTCCTAAACAAGGCCGGCCTGCCCGCCTCCCTCTTCCGCACCGACGATTGGGAAAAGTAACCCGTCAACCCAATCCCCAAGCAACACGAAGCCCCAGGCCCTTCACCTGGGGCTTCGTTACGTTTGGGCTCGTGTTTTGTGAGGTAGGGTGGGTCGCGGCCGCTTGCTGGACTTTCACCCCTGGCGGTCGTATCATGGATGCTTGGCAACCGATATCAAACCTCATGGCCCACCCACACAATCATCCAAGAAGCACCGGACGACGGTTCGGGAGGCACTTCGCAAATAGGAGATCGCACGATGGCACGGTTCACTCTATTGATAGCGGCCGCGTGGCTGGCGCTGGCGACGGCAACGCTCGGGGCGGAGAACAAGTCCGATAGCGACGGCGACGGTATCCTCGACCGGCATGAAAAGACGCTGGGAACCGACCCGGCCGCGCCGGAAGTGCTGAAGAAGATCGTCGACGACGGTGTCGAATCGGAAGCACGCCGCAAGCAAGAGGGCTACGACGCCAGGAAGGATTTTACGACCGTCGAATTCGGCCACGTGGGCGACGACCGTTACCTGTGGCGGGCGACGTTTGCCGACAAGCCCAGCCCGGCGGATACGGTGTTCCACCTTTACGTCGACGCCGACGCCGATTCGACCACCGGCCGACAGGGTCCGGAGAAATCTCCTTCCAGCGGCACCGAATACATGCTAACCGTCTCCGGCGACTCGGCCCGTGCGACCCATTACCGTGCCGACGGCACGCTGATCCCGGGTCCGCCCGTCACGTTCGTCGTGGATGGAAACACGCTGTTGATAACCGCCGACGTGGACCTGGGGCGCGACGACCAGGGCGTTCGCTCCGCGCTCTACGTGCTCTGTCACGACCGAACGGAGCCCGACAAGGGAATCCGCATGTCGGACTCGACCGGCAAGAACGCCGTTGCCGGCGTGCCCCTCTCCAAGCGGAAAAAGGTGATGCGGCTTTGCGATCACGCGGAGAACTTCGGCATATCGGCCGCCTTCGGACTCGACATGCTCTGCGGCGTCATCCGCGACAAGGATACGCTTGTCGTCCCGCACGATAAGCTCACGCTGGACGGGTTCTCCGTCGAACTGTTCACCTCTAAAAGGTTCCCGCACCTCAGGCCGGAACGCACCGAGGCGAAAGCCTGGACCAAAGCGCCCAAGCCGGGCCGCTACCATGTGGGTTTCATGATGTACGACGATTCCGGCTCCGGTCGGGTTGGCATCTTCGTCGACGGCAAGTTGCGCGGCGTGGCCGTCTCGAACCAAAACAATAACCGCACCTGGCTCTATTGGCTGACCGGGCCGATCGAGTTCAAGGGCGGCGAGCGGGTCGAACTGCGCACGACCTCCGCCGGCCGCTATCCGATCTGCAACATTCTCTTCCTCCCCAAGCCGCCGCCGGCTCGGAAAATCGAGTACCGCGTGGAGAACACGACGTCGGCCACGCACGTCGGCCGGCCCGGCAACGTGACGATCTCCTGGACAACCACCTGGCCCTGCCCGACGCGGTTCGAGTACGGCGCATGTGAAAAGTACGGCACGCTCGTCGAGAACGAATTGCCTTGCCTGGTGCATCGCGTGGTGCTCGAAGGGCTCGATCCGGCCGCCGCGTTTCACGGCCGGGCGATTGGCGCGACCCGTGACGGGGCGGCATTCCACGGCAAGGATTTCACTTTCCAGGCCGCGGCGCCCGTCGCGCCCCAAACACAGGCCGAGGTCGCCTCCGTGCCGTTGACGGTGCACAATCCATACAAGTTCGCCATCGCAAACTGGCCGGTCACCACGGGAGTCCCCTTCCCTCAAGGCAAGTTGGGTAGTGCCGATCAGGCGCGGCTGGTCGGCCCGTCCGGCGAAGTGCCGGCCCAAGTGCGGTTGACCGCCCGATGGCTCGACGGAAGCGTCAAATGGTTGCTGATCAACTTCCAGGCCAGCGTACCGGCCGAGGCCCAAAGCCTCTACCGGCTAGAATTTGGCCGGGAAGTGCGCCGGGTGAAGATGGATACGCGGGTTTCGGTTGCCCAGGACGCAACGGGCGTGGTGATCAACGCAGGCGCTCTCCAATTCCGCATCGACGCCCACGGCAACCTGACCGACTTCCGACGCGGCGACAAACAGGTGCTTTCCGCGGGGGCCGCCTGCCGATCCCTGGCCACCGACGCGGCCGGAAAACACTACACAACCGCCGGCGGCAAGGCCCAGTTCGTGCTGGAAGAGACCGGGCCGCTACGAGCCGTCGTCAAGGTCACCTCGCGCCTGGCCGACAAGGACGGGGCCACGCTGGTGCGAATCGAGAAGCGGGTTGAGGCCTATCGCGACACTCCGCTGGTGCGGGTGCATCACACTTTCGTGGTCGACAACGAACGGAAGTTCACCGATATCGACCAGTTGTCGTATCGAATTCCGCTACCCGGCCGCAAATGGCAAATCGCCCTGGCCGACGGCAAGACGCTTACACTGGACGACGCCACGCCCGGCGTTCGCCAGCGGTTTGACGACGAACTGGTCACTATAAGGGACGGCAAGGAGACGCCGGCCAAACAGCGGCTGATCGGCTCGGCCATCTCGGGCGGCGACGCGCCGTTTGCGGTCGCCGTGCGCGACTTCTGGCAGAACTACCCCAAGGGGTTCTCGCTGGCGGCCGACGGCCTGGACATCGGCCTTTGCCCGCCTTTTGAAGCGGGGCTTTACGATAAGTTCCCCTTCGAGAAGGAAGGCCATCACCTGTACTACTACCTATTGGACGGCCGGTATCGCGTGAAACGGGGCGTCGCCAAAACGCACGAGATGCTCCTCTGCTTCGAGCCGCCCGAGCAGGCCGACCGGCTTTGCAGCGTCTTCCAACGGCCCCTGCTGGCCACCGCGCCGCCGGAGTGGTACTGCGGCAGCAAGGCGTTTTACGACGTGGCGCCCCGCGACACCGAGCAGTTCAAGCTCTACGAGGAGGCGATCGACCGGAACATCCCGGCTTACATGGCCCAACGCGAGCGGCAGCACGACTTCGGCATGATGAACTTCGGCGACTGGTACGGCGAGCGGCGCACCAACTGGGGTAACATCGAGTACGACACGCAACACGCATTCCTGCTGGAGTACATACGCTCGGGCAACCCCGACGCCTTCTACCTCGGCAGCGATACCGAACTGCACAATCGCGATATCGACACCGTCCAGTGGAGCAGCAACCCCAGCGAGATCGGCGCGGTATACGTTCACCAGATGTGCCACGTTGGCGAGTATTACGACAAGCCGGTGCCCGACAGCCTCGGCTTCCCACGTGGCGGTTACACGGTCAGCCACGCTTGGACGGAGGGACATTTCGACCACTACTTCCTCACCGGCGACCGGCGCTCGGACGAGACGGGCCGCGCCGTGGCCGATTTCTTCATCCGCAAGCAACTGGGGCGACCCTACGATTTCTCCACCTGCCGCGTGCCCGGCTGGCATCTGATTATGCTTTCGGCCACCTACGCGGCCACGGGCGATCCGTACTATTTGAACGCCTCGAAGGTCATCGTCGAGCGCGTGCTCGCCACGCAGGACAAGCAACCCCGCCTACTGCCCGATTATCAGCAAGCCGGCCGCAAGCCTTATCAGGTGGGCGGCTGGTCGCGGATGATGGTGCCCGGCCACTGCCACTGCGAACCGAGGCACCGAGGCAATGCCGGTTTCATGGTGGCCGTTCTGCTTTCCGGGATGAAGTACTATCACGACGTGACGGGCGACCCGAGGGTTAAGGAGGCGATCATCCAGGGAGCGCACTACCTCTGCGAGGAATGCTACTCCGACGAGACGCACGGGTTCCGCTACACGTCCTGCCCGAAAACCCAGTACAGCAGCGGCGCTTCGCCGTTAATGGTCGAGGGCATCGCCCGGGCCTACCTCTGGACCAAGGACGACCGTTTCCGCCGCGTGCTGACCGACTCTTTGCCGCGTGGTGCCCGTGGGCAGCGCTACGGCAAGGGTTTCTCGATGTACTATCGGATGGCGCCCCGCCTGCTCTGGGATCTATCGGCCGCCGGCATCAGCCTGAGCGAACCAGCGGCGAAGAAGCCGTAGAGTAACAGCGCAAGTCACCTACACATAACGACTTACGGAGCGGCACCCGCTTCCGCCGACGGTTTGTAGCTGGATTC
>CAZDHN010000009.1:0-6581 GCA_964505115.1 uncultured Planctomycetaceae bacterium | reverse complement strand
GCAAGAATTCAGCCGGCCGACGGTTTGTAGCTGGATTCGCAAGAATTCAGCCGGCCGACGGTTTGTAGCTGGATTCGCAAGAATTCAGCCGGCGAGGGGTAATCGATCCGAATTCTTGCGAATCCGGCTACTGAAAAACCCGTGCCCGCGCCCGTCTTGACTCAACGCCCGCTGGGCACTGGTCGGGCCTGGATTGCCGCGCTATAATACGTGGTTTCCCCAAGGACGACCAAGATGAGCAAAACCGCTCGCGAAAAGGTGCTCGTACTCGATTTCGGCTCCCAGTATGCGCAATTGATCGCCCGCCGCATTCGACAACAGAATGTCTACTGCGAGATCATCCGCCACGATATCTCGGCCGAACGAATACGCGAGTTGGCACCCAAGGGACTCGTGCTCTCGGGCGGACCGGCCAGCGTGTACGAATCGGGCGCGCCGAAGTGCGATCCTAATATCTTTCGGCTCGGGTTGCCCGTGCTGGGTATCTGCTACGGCATGCAATTGGCCTGCGAGGCCTTGGGTGGCCAGGTGCAAAGCCATCCCACGCGAGAATACGGCCGCGCCAGTTGCCAAGTCCTATCCGACGACGATCTGCTCAACGGTGTACCGCGCCAAACGCAAGTCTGGATGAGCCATGGCGATCAGGTCGCCGAGGTGTCCGACGATTTCCAAGCGTTGGCTGCAACCGATACCTGCCCCTTCGCCGCTGTCAAGCATCGCGAGCTGCCGATCTACGGCCTGCAATTCCATCCCGAGGTTACTCACACGCCGGAAGGCTCGAAGATACTGGGCAACTTTCTCAAGCGGGCCTGCGGTTGCTCGGGCGCGTGGAAGTTGGGTGACTTCGCCGAGGAGACAATCGAAGAGGTCCGGCAGCGAGTCGGTTCACGGCAGGTGATCTGCGGTTTGTCGGGCGGGGTCGATTCGTCGGTGGTCGCCGCCCTGCTGGCCAAGGCGATCGGCAAGCAACTCTCCTGCATCCTGGTCGACAACGGCCTGTTGCGCGAGGGCGAGGCCGAGTCGGTACTCGCCGAGTTCAGCGACCACTTCCAGGCCGACCTGCACGTGGTCGACGCTCGCGACAAGTTCCTCACCGCCCTGGCCGGCATAACCGAGCCGCAGGAGAAGCGGCGTCGGATCGGCCACGCTTTCATCGAGTGCTTCGCCGACGAGGCGACCAGGATCGAGGGGGCCGAGTTCCTTGCGCAGGGAACACTCTATCCCGACGTAATCGAAAGCGGCGGGGCGGTAGACGGTCCGGCGGCAACAATCAAGCTGCACCACAACGTGGGTGGATTGCCGGAGGATCTCGACTTCAAACTGATCGAGCCGTTGCGCGACCTGTTCAAGGACGAGGTCCGTGCCTTGGGGCTCCAATTGGGTCTGCCGGAAGATATCGTCTGGCGACATCCGTTCCCCGGTCCCGGGCTGGCCGTTCGTTGTCTGGGCGAGGTGACGGCTCCGCGAGTCGCCACGCTTCGCCAGGCCGACGCCATCGTGGTTAAGGAGATCAAGGCGGCCGGGCTATACCGCCAGACGGCACAGGCCTTCGCCGTTCTGCTGCCCGTGCAAAGCGTGGGCGTGATGGGCGACGCCCGAACCTACGCCGACGCCGTGGCCGTCCGCTCGGTCGACAGCGAAGACTTTATGACCGCCGACTGGAGCCATCTGCCCTACGACCTGTTGGCCCGAATCTCCACGCGAATCATCAACGAAGTGGCCGGCGTCAATCGAGTCGTATACGACATCAGTTCCAAGCCACCCGCTACAATTGAATGGGAGTAGGGAGTCCAACGTGGCCAAGAAGACATCGAAAACGAAAACCGCTCGACCCGATTTCGAGCAATCGCTCCAGAAACTGGAGGCTATCGCCCGGGATTTGGAGGAAGGCCAAATCGGCCTGAACGACGCATTGGCCCGCTACGAGGAAGGCGTCGGGCTGCTGGGTCAATGCCACGATTTGCTTGAAAAGGCGGAACGGCGGATCGAGTTGCTAGGCGGCGTGGATGCCGATGGCAATCCGATTACCACCCCCCTTGAGGACGACCCGACCACGCTGGCCGAGAAGGCGCGCGGCCGAAGTCGGCGGCGCACGGCCTCGGATGTTCCCCCCCCGAGCGAAGCCCAAGACCCCGAACCGGGCAACACCGACGTGGACTCATCGGGGCAGTTGTTCTAAAATAGGGGATCAGGGCTGCTTATGTAAAGCTTTGAGCTTTGAGCTTTGAGCTATGAGCTATGAGCCATGAGCCGTGAGCTATGAGCCGTGAGACTTTCACAAGTCACGTTCTTCCTTGGCTCATAGCTCAAAGCTCAAAGCTCAAAGCTCACTAAAATCACGACTCCCCCATGCTGGCAGGATCACGTTGAACACCTGTTCTCCTTCTTGTGCGGAAGACGCAACGTTTGCGAAGTGTGCTGACCGGCTCCGTCAGCGCATCGACGCCGCGCTGGATGAATGCACCAACCTGGAGGACGGATGTCCGAGCCAACTGCGCGAGGCGATGCGTTACAGCCTGCTGGCGCCCGGCAAGCGGTTGCGGCCGATGTTGGTGCTGCTGGCGGCCGAAGCCTGTGGAGCGGCGGTCGAGTCGGCCTTGCCGGCCGCCTCTGCGGTCGAGATGGTACACGCCTACTCGCTGATCCACGACGATCTGCCGGCGATGGACGACGACGATTTGCGTCGTGGCCGGCCCACCTGCCACAAAAAGTTTGGCGAGGCGACGGCCATCCTCGCCGGCGATGCCCTCTTGGCCCTGGCGTTTGAAGTACTGGCCGAGGGGATTCAGCCGCCCGAAGTGGCCGCGCGATGCTGCGCTGCACTGGCCCGGGCGGCCGGCGCTTGCCAACTGGTGGGCGGACAGGCGGACGACATGATTGGCGCGGCGGAAGAGGCAGAGCCGGAAGAGACGGGGATCGAAGTCCTCGAATCGATCCATCGGCGCAAGACGGGAGCCCTGATCGGCGTCTCGCTCCGGCTGGGCGCCATGGTGGCCGGTGCCGACGAAGCACGGGAAAAGGCACTTGCGGAATACGGCCGCCGTTTGGGACTCGCATTCCAGATTACCGACGACTTGCTCGACGTAAACGGCGACGAAGCGGCCGTGGGCAAACGGCTCGGCAAGGATTCCCAACAAGGAAAACTCACCTTTCCCGGCTTGTTGGGCGTCGACCGGAGCCGGCGGCGCGCCGAACGTTTGGTCCAGCAGGCCCGCGACGCCCTGGCGCCGCTGGCGCCGCGAACTGTCGCATTGGAAGCGCTTGCGAGCTATGTTTTGGAGAGGAACCGTTGATGGACGAACTGCTGTCGAGTATTCGCTCACCGCACGATCTGCGGCGGTTGTCGAGAAAGGAGCTTCGACAACTGGCCGCCGAGCTGCGCAAAGCGATCTATCTGCTGGCCGGCACTCGAACTGCCCATTTTGCGTCCAACCTGGGCGTGGTCGAGTTGACCCTGGCCCTGCACACCACGTTTGACTTCAGCCGCGACCGCCTGATTTGGGATACCGGACACCAGGTCTATCCGCACAAGATGATCACCGGGCGCTACGAGGATTTCTCCACGATCCGCACCCGGGGCGGACTGATGGGGTTCCCCAACCCGAAGGAAAGCCCTTACGACCTGTTCATGACCGGCCATGCCGGCTGTAGCGTGGCCACCGCGATGGGGCTGAAATGCGGCGACGATCTGGTCCGACCCCGGCAGCGGCAGAACGTGGTTGCCGTTATCGGCGACGGAGCCTTCTCGTCGGGAATCGTCTTCGAGGCGATGAACAACGCCGGCGGGCTGAAGAAGAAGCTCACTGTTGTGCTCAACGACAACAAGATGTCGATCTGCCCGCGCGTCGGCGGAATGGCCGACTACATGGACCGGCTGCGGATGACCCGCTTCTATACCGGGCTGAAAGGCGACGTCCAAAGCGCCCTGCACAAGGTTCCTCTGGTCGGAGAAACGCTGCAACAACTGCTGACGCAACTGAAGGACTCGTTGAAGGCCGGCTTGCTCGGCGGCATGCTCTTCGAGGAGCTCGGGTTCCGTTACATCGGCCCGGTCGACGGGCATAACATCGGCCAACTGCAAAACTACCTGGCCATGACCCGCGACTACGATCGTCCCGTGCTCTTGCACGTGGTGACCGAGAAGGGGCACGGTTTCAAACCGGCCGTCGAGGACCCCACCTCCTTCCACGCCCCGGCGCCCTTTGCCCGCGAAAACGGCTCGGTCGTCTCGCTGGGCAAGAAGCCTCGGACGCCCTACACACAAATCGCTCGCGACGCCATCCTCGAGCAAATGCGCGGCGACGACCGCGTGGCCACAATTACGGCCGCCATGTGCCAGGGCAATAAGCTGGAGCCGGTTCGGGCCGAATTCCCCAAGCGATTTTTCGACGTCGGTATTTGCGAATCGCACGCGGTGGCCTTTGCCGCCGGATTGGCCAAGTCGGGAATGCGACCGATCGTCGATATCTACAGTACCTTCCTGCAACGCAGCTACGACCAGATATTCCAAGAGGTGGCGCTCCAGGACCTGCCGGTTGTGATGATGCTGGATCGGGCCGGCCTGGCCGGTCCCGACGGGCCGACGCACCACGGCATGTTCGATCTGACCTACTTGCGGCCCTTGCCCAACATGGTGGTGATGGCGCCGGGCGACGCCCTGGACCTGCCGGCCATGCTCGAATTCGCGCTGGCCGCGGATCATCCCACGGCCATACGCTACCCTAAGGCCGTGGCCGAAACGGTCCAGCGCCAGCCGGCCCCCATCGAGCTGGGCACCGCCGAAGTCCTGCGCGAAGGAGCCGACGGAGTAATAGTGGCCTGTGGAGCCGTGCTGCCCGCCTGCGAAGAAGCGGTCGGCCAACTCCAGCAGGAAGGCCTCGAATTGGGACTGATCAACGCTCGATTCATCAAACCGCTCGATGCGGACAGAATACTCGAAGCGATCCGCCAGCATCCGTTCGTGGTAACCGTTGAAGAAGGCGCGCTGATGGGCGGGTTTGGTAGCGCCGTGCTTGAGGCCGCTTCCGACGCCAAGTTGGATACGAGTGGAATCTGCCGGCTGGGCGTGCCGGACCGGTTCATCGAGCACGGCGATCGGCGCGAATTGCTGGCCACCCTAGGGCTCGACTCCCAAGGCATTGCCGCAACATGCCGCCGGTTGGCCAACCGCGACGAACCGATCCAGCCAACCGAACGCCGACGAGCACGTTGATGGGAGCCGTGAGCCATGAGCTATGAGCCAAGGAAGAACGTGGCCTGCAAAATGCTCATGGCTCATGGCTCACGGCTCACCGGTCGCAGGCGACCGGGCTAACTGATTCGAGCATTGCGACCCCTAACTCCCCATGAGCGACCAGCACCAGGACAACCAGACCGCCGACCGCGCAAGGGTCATTTTGATCGGGTTCGGCGAGCGGCCCGACATGCTCCGTGAAGCCGAACGGCTCCGACCGCTTATCGAACAGCACGCCCGGATCGTCGCCGAAGACTTCTCGGGCACGAAAGACCTCTCGACCATAGAGGCCGATTTGGCAATCGTGCTCGGCGGCGACGGTTCGATTCTCCGAGCAGCCCACCAGATGGGTCACCGTCAAGTGCCCGTGATCGCCGTTAATCTGGGAAAACTGGGGTTTCTAGCGGATCTCTCCCCCGCCGAACTGCCCGGCGTGCTGCGCGAAGCGATTGCCGGAAAACTACGCATAATCGAGCACTTGATGTTCGAATGCCAGGTGTTGCGGGATGGGGAAGTGCTGCATCAGCAGTTGGGGCTCAACGAAGTGGCCGTTCAGACCGGACCGCCCTTCGCCATCATGGACATCGATCTTTACGTTGACTCAGAATTGGTCACGACTTATAGTTGCGACGGTTTGATTGTCGGCACGCCCGTCGGATCGACCGCTCATAGCCTATCAGCGGGCGGACCGATCCTGCGAAAAGACTTGCAAGCGTTCGTGATCCTGCCCATCAGTCCACACACGCTGACCAACCGACCGGTAGTCGATTCGGCCGAGCGGGTTTACGAACTCGTGACCGTTCAGACGAGGGACGGGGCTTCGGTGGTGGTTGACGGCCGGGTGCTCTGCAAGTTGGAGCCGGGCGATCGGGTGCGAGTCCAGCGGGCCAAGCCCCAGTTCAAGCTGGTCGCCGCGCCCGGACACAGCTACTATCGTACGTTACGGGAGAAGCTAGGCTGGGGAGGCAGATTGCAATTCGGCGGCGGCTCGTGATGCTACCTGATTCCTATTGCGGAAAGTCTCCCCTCTCCCTTTGGGAGAGGGGCCGGGGGTGGGCTGATGAAAATGTTCTTCATGTGTGTTTCTTGCTAACCGTGCGTGGCGGCGGCGAGCTTCTTCATAAACAGCGACTCGCCGGGTGTCACTGGCGTAGGAGTCTTTCAATACCAATATTCCCCAGTTTACCCAGTCGCCTAACTTTTCATCAGCCCAGGCCGGGGGTGAGGGTTGAAGATGCTCCGTAACCGCAAGTACCTGAAATAAAGCAGTTTGTTCTGATGCCCCTCACCCTAACCCTGGGCTCCCGAAAATGTGAGGTTGTGGGGAATTCGTTTTCATCCGGGTTTT
>CAZDHN010000008.1:0-27094 GCA_964505115.1 uncultured Planctomycetaceae bacterium | reverse complement strand
CCGGATGAAAACGAATTTCCCACAACCTCACATTTTCGGGAGCCCAGGGTTAGGGTGAGGGGAAGTCAGAACAGACTGTCTGATCTGAAACACCTGTAACTACTATTGATTCTTGCATAGCTAATGCGCGACTCAAGGGGGTCCCGCCAGGGAACCGGGCTTCGCCCTGGATCATTGGCTATGCAAGGGTCAATAAACGTTTTCAACCCTCACCCCCGGCCCCTCTCCCAAAGGGAGAGGGGAGGCTTTCCGTAACCTTACATTCGTCTCACCCAAACAAACCCACCTCCACCCGCAAGCCATCACGACCGAAAGGGCCACGCCAATGCTCAAGACACTTGTTTCAGTTCCTGCAATCCTTGTTGCCACACTGACCTTTCTTCCTTCCACCGCCACGGCGGAACCGGCCGCCATGGTTTACTACGTGGCGGTCGACGGCAACGACGACTGGTCGGGCAAACTGGCCGTGGCCAACGCCGAAAAGACCGACGGCCCGTTGGCTTCCATCGCCAAGGCCCGCGACGCCATCCGCAAGCTGAAGGCCGAGCAGGGAACACTGCGTCAGCCGGTGACCGTTCAGGTCCGGGCCGGCACGTACCACATCAGCAAGACCATCGCGCTCGGGCCGCAAGACTCCGGGACGAAGAGTTGCCCGATCAGTTACACGGCCTATCCGGGCGAGAAGCCCGTGCTCCGTGGCGGACGCCCGCTGAGCGGGTGGAAGAGCGACGACGGCAAGCTTTATCATGTAGATCTGCCGGAGGTGAAAGCCGGCCGCTGGTATTTTCGCCAATTGTTTGTCGATGGTCGCCGCCAGGTCCGCGCGCGCTACCCGAACGTCGACCCGACCGAGCCGTTGCGAAAAGGATTCCTCTATGCCGACACGGGCGGGTTCGGCGTGGGCGTGGGTTGCATTCACAACGCCGGCGATTGGATGGAGTACAAGGTTACCGTGCCGGTCGACGGTATCTATTCGCTTTGGGTTCGCCACGGTTCGCACAACAAGCCGTACGGGCTGGACGGCATGAACGGCCGGACGACCATCTCCGTCGACGGCGGCGAGCCCGTCCCGCTGACTGATCTGGCCGATACGGGCGGCTGGGGGATTCATAAGTGGGGTCGCAGCGCTTCGCTTTCGTTGAAGGCGGGCGCTCATGTGTTGAAGTGGCAGAATGTCAAGGGCGGCGGAATCGACCTGGATGCCTTCGTTCTCTCGGACGATCCGAAGTGGACACCCGGCGAGTGGCCGCTCGGTCCCATCGCGCCCGGCACGCAGCGGCTGTTGATCCAGGCCGAGGAGTTTTCCGCCTCGCACGGCCGGCAGCTTCGCGTGTCGCCTTCCGGCAGCAGCGCCAAGAGTAAGACGTTCATCCAGTGCAAGCCGCAAACGGCCAAAGCCGCCTGGGCCACGCCCGACGCCGAAATACACATCTTCCAGTCGGGTTCGTGCCGGGCGTTCAAGGAGATCGTCGAGATCAAATCGGTCGACCCGAAGGGCGACGGAATCCACGTCGGCGGCAAGGAGTGTCTCACCTTCCTCCGCAGCGGCGACCGCTTCTTCGTCGAGAACGTCCGCTCCGAGTTGGACTCGCCCGGCGAATGGTTCCTGGACCGCGTCGCGGGCCGCCTCTACTATCGGCCCGAGAAGCTGCCGCTGGAGAAGTCCGAGGTGATCGCGCCGGTGGTCGGTCGGCTGATTTCGCTGATCGGCGACGCCGCGAAGAAACAGTACGTTTCCCACGTGCGGATCGCCGGGTTCGAGATTCGCAACACCGACTACTCGCCCGACGACGGCTGCGAAGGCTATAAGATGGGTCGCGAAGGCACGATCCACCTCGACGCGGCCACCGATTGCCAAATCGACGACAACCGCTTCGTCAACATCGGGACCTATGCCGTGTGTGCCATCGGCGGCACGGGCAACCGGGTGTCGGGCAACCGGATTTCGCAGAGTGCCGAGGGCGGTGTGTTGCTGGTCGACTCGGCCGGCAACCGCGTGGTGAATAACTACATCCACCACATCGGCATGGTCTACAAGCACATCGGCGGCGTGGCTCTGGACAGGGCCGGCTGCTCCGACAACGTCGTGGCCCATAACGTCGTCCACGACAGCACCCGATATGGCATCACGCTGAAGAATGTCGGCGGGCACAATACGGTCGAATACAACAGGGTCTACAACCTGAATACCGAGACCTACGACACGGGCGGGATCGAAGTCACCCAGCAAAACCAAACGTTCCGTAGCGGAAGCGTTATCCGTCACAACATCGTGTACAACACGGGCGGATATTCTTCGATCGGCCCGAAAGCGATCTTCAATTCCTGGGGTATCTATCTCGATTCCTATGCGGGCGGATATGAGGTCAGCCATAACATCGTTTGGGGCAATACGCACGGCGGGCTGATGATTCAGGGCGGTAAGGATAACTACGTCCACAACAACATCTTCGCCAACGGCACGAAGCAGCAGATCCAGTTGAACAACTTCAGGGAGAACTCGACCGGCAACCGGTTCCTTCGCAACATTGTTTACTACACCGAGCCCGAGGCCCTGCTGATGGCCGCCTATCGCAACAGCCGGCAGGTGATCGAGTGCGACTACAACGTTTACTGGCACGCCGGCGGCGGCCCGTTGGACTTCCGGCTTTCCGCTGGAAATTCGTATGCCGATTGGCGGAAACTGGGCCAGGACGCCCATTCGTTGGTTGCCGACCCTCGTTTCGTCGATCCGGCCAAGAATGACTACACCCTACGCCCCGACTCCCCCGCCCTGAAGCTCGGCTTCCAGCCGATCGACACATCGCGGGTTGGGTTAATCAAGCCGTGAAGAGGGGCAAGAGACTTTCGGAATAGTCGATGGGTGGGGAACAGTTAGCCCGGTCGTCCACGACCGGAAGACGGGCCGCTGTTCGCTACTTTCCCGTCGCAGGCGACGGGGCTAACACGAATGACGAGTTTCCACGGCCTTGTAATAAAGAGGGGTTCCCATGATGAAAATCAGCCCATTCCTGATCCTTCTTTTGACGCTCGCTTCCTTGGCCCGGGCCGCCGATTGGCCGCAATGGCGCGGCCCGACGTTTAACGGCTCGACCGACGAGACAAACCTGCCCTCCAGTTGGAGCCAAACGGAAAACGTCGCCTGGAGCGCCGATCTGGCCGGCGCCGCCGCTTCCACGCCAATCATCTCGGGCGACCGCGTCTTCCTCTCGGGCATCGACGCAGCCAAAGAAACCGTGCAAGCGATCTGCTTCGATCGGGCCGACGGCAAACTGCTCTGGAAACACGACATCGCGCAAGGCATCCATCGCGACCAACGCAGCAACTTCGCCGCGCCCTCGCCGGTCGCCGATGGCCGGGTGGTGTTTTTCTTCTTCAGCACGGGCGACCTGATCTGCTTCGATTTCGACGGCACCCGCCGCTGGGCTCGCAACATCCAGACGGACTACGGAACCTTCGCCTTCCTCTGGACCTTCAGCAGTAGCCCCGTCCTGTTCGACGGAAAGCTCTACATGCAGGTGCTGCAACGCGACGTGCCCGTGGCCGGCCGCGGGCTGGCCGACCGCTTCAACGAGTCGTACCTGCTGGCAATGGATCCCGCCACGGGCAAGACGCTCTGGCGGCACGTGCGACCGAGCAAGGCCGTGCTCGAATCGCGCGAAGCCTTCTCCACGCCGACGCCCTTCATTTACAAGGGCGCCAAGCAACTGCTGGTCATCGGTGGCGACGCGCTAACCGCTCACGACGCGGCGACCGGCCGAGAACTCTGGCGCTGGGGCACCTGGAACCCCGGCCGAATCCCGCATTGGCGATTGGTCCCCTCGCCGGTGGCCGGCGATGGCGTCGTGCTGGCCTGTGCCCCCAAGCGAGATCCAATCTACGCGGTCACCAACGGCGGCAGCGGACTGTTGGACGACACTGCACTGGCCTGGGTCAGCCGCGACGAGCGCGAGATATCGTCCGACGTGCCCACGCCCGCCTTCTACGACGGCGATTTCTTCGTCCTCAGCGACGTGCGAAAATGTCTTTCCCGGGTCGAGCCACGCACCGGCAAGGTGAAGTGGACCATGCAGACGCCGGGTCGGGTGAAGTACGAAGCCTCGCCGCTGGCGGCGGACGGAAAGGTCTACATCGTCAATTTCGACGGCGACGTTTCCCTGATTAACGCGGCCGACGGCAAGCTGCTGGGGACAATCGCCATGGACGCGCCCGAGGGAACCGACAAGGTCAGGGCGTCGATCAGCGCCGCCGGCGGCCAACTGTTCATCCGCGCCACCAAAAAACTCTACTGCGTCGGCCCCTCGTCGGCCGCCGAATTCCAACCCGACGAAAAGGTAACTTACAAGACGGTCGGCGATGTCACGCTGCAACTGCACGTATTCAAGCCGGCCGGTCACAAGGCGTCCGACGCCAGACCGTGCATCGTTTTCTTCTTCGGCGGCGGCTGGAACGGCGGATCGCCCAGCCAGTTCTATCCGCATTGTCGCTACCTGGCCGACCGCGGCATGGTTGCCATGGCGGCCGAGTATCGGGTGAAGTCGCGGCACGGGACCACGCCGTTGGAATGCGTCAAGGACGGCAAGTCGGCCGTCCGCTGGATCAGACAAAACGCCGATCGGCTGGGGATCGATCCGGACCGCGTTGCCGCCGGAGGTGGGTCGGCCGGTGGGCACGTTGCCGCCGCCACCGGATGCACCAAGGGGTTCGAAGAACCGGGCGAAGACAAGAACGTCAGCTCGCGGCCCAACGCCCTGGTGCTGTTCAATCCGGTCTACGACAACGGCCCGACCGGCTACGGGCAGGACCGCGTCAAGGAGCACTGGCGGGAATTCTCGCCAATGCATAACATCGACAAACACTCGCCGCCCACCATCGTCTTCCTGGGAACCAAGGACAAGCTGATTCCCGTCGCCACGGCCGAGAAGTACAAAGCCTTGATGACCGCAGCCGGCGGCCGTTGCGAACTGTTCCTTTACGAGGACCAGCCGCACGGCTTTTTCAACTATCGGGGAGGTAAGAGCAAATACTACCACCTCACGGTGATCGAGGCCGACAAGTTCCTGGCTTCGCTCGGCTACCTCAAAGGCAAGCCGACCCTGGAACTGCCCGCTCATTTTGGGACAAGTAGTCTGTCACGGCCACGGTGATGGGTGCCACTGCTGGCTTGCCCAGCAGTGTGAAGTACAATCGCCGCTAAGACACTGCTGGGCAAGCCAGCAGTGGCACCCCGCAACTAACCATCGTATCAGGTATTACCGAGCACTGAGCCAATCGAACAAACAGGAGTGGATCCATGGTAGCCGCCGTGAGTGTCCGAAGTCTGAGAGAGCGTGTAACGGCATGTACGGCGATCCTGGCCCTGGCCGTCACTTTTGTGATGGCGGCCGCTGCCCGGGCCGACGGCCCCAAGGCGGCGTCGAACCTGGTGCTCAAAGCGCCGATCGAGCGCTGGGACCACGCCATCCCGCTGGGTAACGGGCTGACGGGCGGATTGCTCTGGGGTGACGGCGGGAATCTAAAACTCTCGCTCGACCGGGGCGATCTCTGGGACCTGCGCTTGCCCAAGACGTTCCTCCGAAAAGACTGGACCTGGAAGACGCTCCAGCGAATGGTTGCCGAGGGCGACAACGACGCCCAGGTCGCGCTGATTGAAACGCCCCATCGGGAATTTCCCTACCCAACCAAGATACCGGCCGCCCGGCTGGAACTGACGTTGGACGAGTCGCTATCGGCCAAAACGTTCGTTCTCGATCTGCGCGCGGCGGTCGGTCGGGTCGATTTGGGCGGCAAGACGGCCGAGGTCTTCTTCAGCGCGACCGAGCCGGTCACCATGATTCGCATTCCCGGCAACAAACCCAAGTGGCGAATCGTCCCGCCCGCCTCGCTAGCCAAGCTGGAGTACCCGCCGCCGCGAACGGGCAGCGAGGGCAACGTTTCCTGGTCGCTCCAAGAGGCGGCCGCGGGGCTCAAGTACGCCGTGGTGGTGGGCGAGCGTCGGGCGGGCGCGGAAACCCAACTCGCCCTGGCGATCACCTCGACCAACGACGGCCCCGACCCGGTAGCGCTGGGACGCAAACGGGTTGAAGCCGCGCTGGAGGCCGGCTACGAAAAGATGCTCCGGCCGCACCTGGCCTGGTGGAAGGAATTCTGGTCGCAATCGAACGTCGACGTGCCCGACCCGGCCGTCCAGCAGCACTACGACCTGGTGCAGTACTTCTACGGCGCCGCCAGCCGGCGCGGTGCCCCGCCCATCCCGCTGCAAGGCGTTTGGACGGCCGACGCCGGCGGGCTGCCTCCCTGGCGTGGCGACTATCACCACGACCTGAACACGCAGTTGACCTACTGGGCCTACCTGGCGGCCGGTCACTTCGACCAGGGTGCCGCCTTCACCGATTTCATGTGGGACCTGCTGCCCGTCCATCGCAAGTTCGCCCGCGATTTTTACGGCACGCCCGGCGCCGCCGTGGTGGGCATTATGACGTTGGGTGGCACGCCGATCGGCGGCTGGCGGCAGTACAGCGTCTCGCCGACCAGCGGGGCCTGGGTCGCCCAGTCCTTCTACCTGCACTGGCGATACACGATGGACCGCGAGTTCCTCGACCGCCGGGCTTATCCCTACTGTGCCGAGATCGCCACCTGCCTAGAAGCCCTGCTCAAGCCGGGCCAGGATGGCAAGCTGAAGCTGCCGCTTTCGTCGTCGCCCGAGATTCACGGCAACGGCCCCAAGGCCTGGCTGACGCCGAATTCCAACTACGATCTTTCCCTTTTGCAATGGCTCTACGGTGTCTTGGTGGAGATGGCCGAGGCCAAGGGCGACAAGCCGGCCGCCGCACGCTGGCAGAAGGTCGTCGACGGGCTGGACGAGTTGGCCGTCGACCCCAAAACAAGCGTCCTCAGGCTATCGCCCGACGAAACGCTGGCCGAATCGCACCGGCACCATTCGCACCTGATGGCCGTCCACCCGCTGGGACTGATGAACATCGAAGGATCGGACCGCGACCGCCGCGTCATCGACGCTTCGCTTGCACAAATCGACAAGCTGGGCACGCAACTTTGGTGCGGCTACAGCTTCTCCTGGATGTCGTGCCTTAGCGCCCGCTGCGGCAAGGCCGATCGGGCGGTCGAGAACCTGGAAATCTACCTCAAGGCGTTCATCCTTCGCAACGGGTTCCACTGCAACGGCGACTACAAGCGGCTGGGCTACTCGAAGTTCAGCTACCAGCCGTTCACCATGGAGGGCAACTTCGCCGCCGGTCAGGCCGTACACGAGATGCTGCTGGGTAGTTGGGGCGGCACCGTTCGCGTCTTCCCCGCCACGCCCGACAAATGGGCCGACGTGGCCTTCGACGACCTGCGCGCCGAGGGCGCGTTTGCCGTCTCCGCCAAACGCCGGGCCGGCCGGACCGTTTGGGTCCGCGTTCGTTCCGAGCAAGGCGGACCGCTACGGCTCCGTGACCCCTTCGCCGGGAAGGCCGTCAAGTGGAACCGCGCCGACGTAAAAAAGGTCGGCCCCGATTACCGATGCACGCTAAAGCGCGGCGAGGTGCTGGAGGGAACTCCGAAGTGACCGTTATCTTCGTTCAGAGATGGACTATTTGAAACCCACCGAACTCTGATTGCAGGTATTCGGCCGCCAGCCGGCGGTGGCATTTGTCCGCGGTGGGTTCGCTGCACAGAAGGCACCCGCTCGCAAGCAGGTCGGCTGAGACATTCCCTTCGACCTCGCGACTGGCGATAAGAGCGGTGTATTGCTCTTCGTAGGTCGACCAGTCCATTCGCCCCTTCTTGTACGCCTCCAGTATGTCTTTCGTTGGCGCGAGGTCTTGGCGATGCTGATAATCGATTCCAGCAATCGCCCGCAGAAAAAAGGCAAGGTCCGGCTTCTTCGCATAGCCCGCAAGCTGCGAAGAATTGAACAGACGCACATCCAATACCCTGGCAACGTGAGCATCGCTCAGGATTCCGAAAAACGTTTCCGCGTTCTTTCCCGCGAATCCGATCGTGTATAATGGCCTATTATCCATACGCACTCACCTTTCGGTTGTGCCGTGGTCGACTTTCCGCAAGAAGGAGTGCGAAAAGACGTTCAGAGACAACGATGATGATGTGTACGGTTATACACCATCCGTCGAAGAAATTCAAGACTTCTTTTTGGGCCATTCCGATCAACCGGTTTCCCGACAAGTGCTCACACTCCATCGTCACAAAACCCTAACTCGCCGCCAGGACTTTGAGGAACTTGGGCATGAAGTCGGGCAAGTCGGGCCAGCCGCGGGAACTGACTAGCGGGCCGTCGATTACGGTCGGCTCGTCGACGAATATCGCGCCGGCCAATTCCAGGTCGGCCTGAATGCCGTAGTAGCAGGTCATCCGCCGACCCTTAACCGGCCGGGCGGCCCAAAGCACCTGCGGACCGTGACACATGGCGCCCAGCGGGAGCCCCTTGTCCATGAAGTAGCCGGCGATCTTCAGCACGTCCTTGCGCTGGCGCATTTCTTCCGGGCCGCGGCCGCCGGGAATCAGGAAGGCGTCGTAGTCGGCCGGCTTGACGTCGGCGTAGCCCACGTCGGCCTGAATCACGTAGCCCGCCTTCTCGGTGTAGTTGGTGTACTTGGGGTCGAAGTCGTGAACGACCATATGGACCGGCCCGGCCTTGGCGGCGGCCACCACCGGAATGACGCCCTCTTCCATCAGCCGGTAGACCATGTAGTAGGTTTCCATCCCCTCGCTGAACTCGCCGATGCCGACCAGCACCCGCTTGCCCTTCAGCGAGCCGCTGCCGCGCGGCCGGGCCGACGCCTGGACGGGCCCAATCGCGGCAACGCCCGCGGCACCCAAGGAAACGGCCATCGCGCGGCGTCGCGTGATCTTCTTAGATTCGTGCTTCGACATGGTGTTCTCCTGCTTGTTTGTGTCGAGATGTTCGTGGTAATCTTCGTCGCAGCAACCAGAGAAGCTAATAGACAGGATTAACAAGATTGACAGGATGAATTCGCGAAAGCCGCTCTTGTGTTCCGTGTCAGAATAACTTGATCGGGTCTCTTGAGAGTGCCGAGGCAACAAGGGGAACACTAATCTCCGCTAATTGTCTGCATAAGTGTCGATCAATGATGATTAGTGTTCTCCCGGAAACAATTGACTTTTTGAGACACGGCTCCTTATCTTGTCAATCCTGTTAATCCTGTCTATTAGCTTCCCCTGGTTGCGTCGACGACATTCAATCTCCGTGTCCTCCGTGACTCCGTGGTGAATTTCCCGTCCAACGCCTGCGACCAGGCTAACACTCGTCCGCTTCTATCCGGTCGGTGCCCAATCGGGGTCGGGTTGGGTGAGGATTCGTGGCGTGGTTCCTGCTTGGATCTTAGCCACTGCCGCTTCGGCTTCGGCCACGGCGGCCGCGTCGGTGAGTGCTTCGATGGTCAACTCGAAAGTCCGCGACTCGCCCGGCTCGAGCACGGCCACGCGGCCCTTCTCCTTCTCGAAGGCGCGGCCGTTGGGGTAGTTGATCGCCGGCTCCAGGCCGGTTACGTAGCCGTCGCCTTCCGCCTGCCGGTTCTTCCATAGCGTGAAGCAGGGCAGTTGGTTCTTGTTGAACGACAACATGGCCCCCCGATCACCCACCGCGTTTCGCAACACGGCCCGGGTGCTGCCGTCGGCATTGGCGGCCAGGTCGAAGAAGAAGACGGCCTCCGGCAGCCCGGCGGTCGGCGGTCCGTAGGTGTTCCACTCGCTGGCGTTTTCGGCGCCCACCGCGTCGCGCGGAGCCATCTTGGCGACCGGCAGAACGGCCTTGGCACCCGGCTCCAACAGGGGCAGGCCGAAATTGGTGTGGTACAACAGTTGCAACTCGCTCGGCTCGCCCGATATGTTGCTGATCACGTCGGTTATCGTGAATCCGTGTTGGCCGGGCTTGGTGCTGACGGTCGACACCAGCCGCAGCTTGTTGGCGAACAGACGCGCTTCGTCGACCGTGCCCGTAACCGCCATCTCGCCCGACTTGCCGTCGACGGTCAACTCGACCTTGTGTGCCGGAATGTTGGCGATCTTGCCGTGCAAGGGATAGATGAGCGAGCCCTTGTCGTCGAACTGCGGGCCGCCATTGTTCTCCAGGCCGCAACGGACCATGAACTCGTCGAACCCGTCGAGCCAGCCGATCCCCGAAGCTTCGTCCTGGTGAACGAAGGCCGGATTGACGGGCCCTTTAACGGGCGATTTCCAACCGAGCGTCATTTTGCCGAGCGTGGCCCGCCATATCCCCATCCCCCGAGTGGGTATCACGACGATTCGCATCGCGCCGTTGTCGAGTTCGACCACGTCGACCCCGTCTCGCAGCCCGCCGCGTAGCGTCCGCTTCTTGACCGCGTACCCTTCGGCGACCCCCTGGAGGTCGTTTGGTGTAACGGCAAGTTCGGCGACATGGACGTCCTGATCCACGTCGGTAAGTATCCAACTCTTCTTGGTCATGGCTAACTTTCTCCCGATTCGAGTATGTGCTGACTCCACCGATTGATCTCTGCCGATCAATCTCTGTCGATCAATGCCCGTGCCGATCAATGCCCGTGCCGATCAATGTACGCTCATTGGGGCTGGATTTCCAGGGGGCAAACCACACTGGCCGGGCGGACGCCCTCGGCCGATGATTAGTTGACAGGCATTCGCCGCGGAGGCCGATCCGGCTTACCCTCCTTTCCCAAGAGCCCCAGTATTGCACGGTGTTGGGTTCTTGGGCCTGGAGTGGAAATAAGTGTCGCCTTTCGCTCCGCGAAAGAACCAAAGAACGCTGCTTTCGCGGAGCGAAAGGCGACTCGACGTTAGCCCCAACGGCGGGCAGTCCCGCCCGCTAGATGCCCGTATTTCATGCCGTAAATGCTGACAGTTCGGCGAATAATTCGCCCCGGTCACTTGTCAGCACACAAGGTAGCGAATAAAAATGGGGGAACATTCTGTCCAAGAGACTAATCAATCATCGGGTAATTCCGGGGCGCGGCGGTGTGGACCGCCGGCGCACGCTATCGGTATGGTCACCGGAACCGCCCATGGATCAACTGGAAATGGTGAACAATCATGTGTGCATCTGAAATTGTGAAGAAGGATAACGTCGGCTCGATTCTCGAAAGTGCCCTGGACGCCGGTGGCGGCCTGTTGCGGCTGACCCCCACCTGGGTGCCGCGGAGTTTCCTGCATCCGGGCAAGCGGATCAAGCTGGCTCCGACCGACTGGTACGCACTGGGCGCTTACCGCGGCGGGATCGACGAACGTTGGTTCGGCAGCACGACCGAGGCGGCCAACGACAATCGGGCCGACGACGAGGGGCTCAGCTACGTCTCCTTCGAGGGCAAGCGGTTCCTGCTATTGGACGCCGTGGCCGAGGGCAAGGAGCAGATCGTCGGCCGGGAGATTTGGGACAAGTATAATCGCTGGCCCGTCTATTCAAAATTCTTCGACAACGCCGGGCCGATCCCGCACCATATGCACCAGACGCCCGAGTCGGCCAAACTGGTAGGCCAGGAGGGCAAGCCCGAGTCGTACTACTTCCCGCCGCAACTCAACGCGGCCGAGAACCATTTCGACTACACTTTCATGGGCCTGGAGCCCGGCACCACGAAAGCCGACGTCCGCAAGTGCCTGGCCGATTGGAGCAAGGGCGACAACGGCATCCTCGATCTTTCCAAGGCCTATCGGCTGAAGCGTGGCACCGGCTGGTTGATCCCGGCCGGCGTGCTGCACGCGCCCGGCTCGCTATGCACCTACGAGCCCCAATGGGGTAGCGATGTGTTCGGCATGTACCAGTCGTTGGTCGAGGGACGCGAGGTGCCTTGGGCTCTGTTGGTCAAGGACATGCCCGAGGATAAGCACCAGGACCTCGACTTCATCGTCGACCAGCTCGATTGGGAGCGGAACGTCGACCCGAATTTCAAGGATAGCAACTACCTGGAACCGATCGTCGACCCGACCTGTTCCGGCGACGGCTACACCGACCGCTGGATCGACTACGGCACGATCGACGGCAACCAGGGGTTCTCGGCCAAGGAGCTGACCGTCGAGCCGGGCGCGAAGTGCGTATTGAAGGATCCGGGCGCCAGCGGCTGGATTACCGTTCAGGGCTGCGGTCGGATGGGCGCCTTGAAGTTGCAAACGCCCGTGATGATCAACTTTGGCGAAGAGACCGAAGACGAAGTGTTCATTACTGCCTCCGCGGCGGCCGCCGGAGTGGAGATCGAGAACACCGGCGCCGAGCCGCTCGTCGGCCTGCGTTACTTCGGTCCCGAAGTCCACGCCGCCATACCGGCCGTGGGCGACGCGAAGAAGTAGGGACGTGAAACATTTACAAAATGCGTTGCCTGCAAGTCTCGCCTCTCCCTTTGGGAGAGGGGAGAGTGTTGACATGAGCTGCAATATCAGAGTATCCGAAAACGAGATTGCCGCGTTCTGTCGTCGGCGCCGCATCCGCAAGCTCTCGCTCTTCGGATCTGTCTTGCGGGACGATTTCGGGCCACAAAGCGATGTTGATGTGCTCGTGGTGTTCGCGCCGGGGCATGTGGTCGGTTTCGACATCCTCGATATCGAGGAAGAGTTATCGCGCCTTTTTGGCGGTCACAAGGTGGATATCGTGAGCGAGAAGTACCTCAACCCAAGGCTCCGCGAACGAGTGCTTGCCAGCGCCGAGGTGCAGTATGCAGAAGGATGACTTGGTCTACGTGGGCCACATGCTCGATACGGCGCGGCTGATCGTCGCCAAGTCAAGCGGCAAGACGCGATCGGAGTTCGACGCCAACGATGACCTGTGCCTTGCGCTAACCCATTTGATTCAGACTTTTGGCGAGGCGGCGAGGCGAGTATCTCCAACGTTTCAAGAAAACCATCCACAAATCCCCTGGAAGAAGATCGTCGGCATGCGCCACAAGGTGGTACATGATTATCTGCATATTGACTTCGACATTGTTTGGGACGTAGCGACCGTGAACTTGCCGCCGCTCGTGGCCGAACTGGAGAAGATCATTCCTTCCGAACCATTAAAAAGGGACCCATAATGAGTAACACTCCCAACAACTTCCCCAAGCTTCACAACGCGGCCTGGCCCGGCGTGGTCGGCAAGGGCGACGGGGGCGAGCCGCCGATCGACCTGGACACGATGCTCAGCCTGACGGCCGAGGCCGAGGTGGACGGCGTGAAGTTCGACGGCTTCGACCTCTTCCTCTACCTGCCGCATATCGACATCGACGGCAGCGACGACGACATCCAGGAACTGGCCGAAAAAGCCCGTTCGCGAGGGCTGGCCATCGGCACCGTGGTCGCTCCGATCTGGCCGCCAACCGGTGGTGGCTCCGCAATGGGCGACGATTCCGAGCGGAAGAACTTCCTCGATCAGGTTCGCAAGGGCTGTAACGTCGCCCGGCGGCTAAGGGAGTTGGGCGTGCGGCCCGACGGCGCCGTGCGGATCGACTCGGCTTGCGACGTGGCCGGCTGGGCCACCGATCCCGAAGAGGCCATGAAGCTAATCGCCGCCACCTTGCGCGAAGCGGCCGTGATCGCCGCCGACCAGGGCGAGCGGCTGGCCGCCGAGGGCGAGATCTGCTGGGGTGGCATGCACAGTTGGCGACGGATGGTGCAATTGCTCGAGATGGTCGACCGGCCCGACGTGCTGGGGTTCCAGGCCGACATGTCGCACACGCTGTTGTACATGCTCGGCTACAACGCGCCCGAGGACCGTATCCTGCCCGACGATTTCGATTGGGACAATGAAGAGATATTCTACGAGTGCTACACCAAGCTGACCGACGCGCTGCGGCCTTGGACGATCGACTTCCACGTCGCCCAAAACGACGGCACGGTACACGGTTCCGGCTCGCACGACAAGACGGGCCGGCACTGCCTGGCGACCGACCCGGCCGGCAAGCTCGACATCACCCGCGCCGCCGGCTACTGGCTCCGCGGCCCCGACGGCGAGCCGACCAAGCGTATCCGCCACCTCTGCTGGGACGGCTGCATGTTCCCCAACGACGTAATGATGAAGCCCGACACCTGGAACGACATCCTCCGCGCCATGATCGCCGTGCGGGACGCGCATGGGTGGAGGGAATAGGACCAAAGATGTGGCTCTACGTGGAAATACGATAATGCTATTGTGGACTCCATTATCGCCGGAGCAACACTCGCAATGTTGAGTTCTGCCCATACTTAAGGATTCCAGCAATGTTGTCCAGCGTCGAAATCAGGCACTTCCGAACGTTTTCTCACTTGGTGATTGAGCGTCTGGGCCAGATCAATTTAATCGTCGGCAAGAACAACGTTGGAAAGACGTGTTTACTTGAAGCACTCCGGCTGTATGACGCCGCCGGAGCACCTCACGTCATTGAGTCGCTTCTCCTCGCTCGTAACGAAGTGAGGATCGACCGCGAACGAGAATGCGCTACACCCATGCTGGACATGTTGTTCCATAAATCACCACAGTTAGGCGCGCAAAGCACATTTGGAATCGGGCCGTATGAACGCTCTGATAACGAGGGTGAATGGCTGTTCATATCCATGCATGATATTCGCCGTGTGCCTACCGATGGTCCGGTGCCAAAAAGCGGAGAGGCCGTATGCGCCGAATCGATATCAATCAATTTTCGGGACGAGACCATCGGGATCCGTTGCGACGAATTCCTCTCCCGGAAAGACTCGTCGCGGCCTACATTGAAAGACCCGCCATTTATTCCGGCCGCGCCGCTATCGGAGGATGTCGTAGGACGTTGGTGGGACGCAATTGTCCTGACTGAACTGAAGGATGAGGTAATCGAGGCTCTACAACTCATCGATCCCAGCGTGCTGGATGTTGCGTTTGCAACCCATCCCCTTGACCCGTACCGTCGAGTCGCGATGGTTCGGACTAGTTGCATTGCTGGGCCGTTTCCGTTACGAAGCCTTGGGGATGGGGTGGTTCGCATTTTCAACTTGGCAGTCGCACTGCAATACTGCGGAGTTAATCCATTGCTGGGGTACGCCGGCAGGATACTTCTCATTGACGAAATCGAAAACGGGATTCACCACAGCGCACACTCCACCCTTTGGCGCATGCTCTTTGGTCTGGCTCGCACCAACGATGTTCAGATCGTTGCCACCACTCATTCCCTTGACTGCCTGCGGGGCTTCGCCGAAGCGGTTACAGAGGACGACGAGAACGACGGGGTGGCGATCCGCTTGGAGAAGGTTGAAGGTGAGGAGCAGACGGGTGCGGTGATTATTGATCGTGAGGGTTTGCCGATTGTGGTTCGCGATTCAATAGAGGTGCGCTAGCGATGGGCAAACGAATTCTGTTGGTGGAAGGAGACGACGACCGGCACGTGATGTGGAACCTCTGCGAGGTCCGGGCGGTCCCAGAGAAGTTCACGGTCGAACTGCCCGAAGAGGATTCGCAGGAGAACGGCGGGTTGGAGAAGCTCTTGGATTCGATCCCCTGGCGCCTCGCGACCAGCGACCTGGAATGCCTTGCCGTGGTTGTCGACGCCAACGACAAGGGGCCCCGGGCGAGATGGCAGGCGATCCGAAGTCGGCTGGCCAGTCGCGGGCATGAGGATTGCCCGGCCGATCTTCCTCAAGAAGGTGCTGTTTTCGACATATCGCTGCGACCACAAACACCCCGCTCGATCCGCTTCGGCGTATGGATCATGCCCGACAACCAATCGAAAGGCATGATCGAGGATTTCGTGGCTGGGCTCATCCGGGAAGACGACGCGATGCTCCCGCTGGTGGATTGTTTCATCGACTCAATACCCGAGGGGCAACGGCGATTCACGAAGCCACACCAGCCGAAGGCCCGAATGCACTCCTGGCTGGCCGTCAGCGAGAGGCCGGGCCGGCCGATGGGGCAAGCGATCAAGGCCGACGGGCATCTGGACGCCAACTCTCCTTCAGTTAAACCGTTTCTCGACTGGCTACACGCCGCGCTCGTCAAGTAACTCAATACACAACACGCGTTAACCAGAACACAAGACTTCACAGGACCCCAAATTAAGGAAACAAAAATGTCAAAACCACTCAACGTCGCCGTACTCGGTTGTGGATTCATGGGCCGGGCGCACTCGAATGCGTACTCGCAGGTGAATCACTTTTTTGATCGGGAGCATCAGCCGGTGCTCAAGGCGTGTTACGCGCGGGAGCAGGAGAAGGATAAGCTGGAAGAGTTCGCCAAACGCTGGGGATACGAGTCGATCGACACCGACTGGCGGAAGCTGGTCGAGCGGGACGACATCGACCTGATCGACGTTTGCGTGCCCAACTTCATGCACCGCGACGTGGTTATCGCCGCCGCCGAGGCGGGCAAAATTATCGTCTGCGAAAAGCCGCTGGCCATGAGCCTGGCCGAGGCCCAGGAGATGGTCGACGCGGTCGAGAAGGCCGGCGTGGCCAACATGGTCTCGTTCAACTACCGTCGCGTGCCGGCCATCGCTCTGTTCAAGCAGATCGTCGACGAGGGCCGCGTGGGGCGTCCGTTCCACTATCGGGCGACCTACAACCAGGACTACACCATCGGCGCCGACGTGCCCCAGGGCGGAATGGCCATGTGGCGGCTCGACTCGAAGGTGGCCGGCTCCGGCGTTACCGGCGACCTGTTGGCCCACTCGATCGACTCGGCCGAATGGCTCAACGGCCCGATCCAGAAGGTGGTCGCCCACACCGAGACGTTCATCAAGGAGCGGAAACACGCCGACACGGGCAAGGTCGAAAAGGTCGACATCGACGACGCCTGCATGTTTCTGGCCGTCTTCGAGAACGGCTCGGTGGGCACCTTCGAGAGCACCCGATACGCTCGCGGCCGAAAGAACTTCAGCACGATGGAGATGAACGGCGAGAACGGCTCGGTCTTCTTCGACCTGGAAGACCCGCACATCTTGCAATACTTCCGTTACGCCGACCCGGGGACGGGCCAGAAGATCGAAGATCACCTGACCGGCTGGCAGCGGATCCACGTAACCAACTTCGAGCATCCCTACATGAAGAACTGGTGGGTGCCCGGCTGCACGATCGGCTACGAGCATACGTTTATCAACAGCTTCGCCGATTTCCTGGCCAGTCTGGAAGGCGGCGAGAAGTTCATGCCCGACATGCGTGCCGCCATGCGAACCCAACTGGTCTGCGACAAGGTGCTCGAAAGCGCCAAGATCGGCCAGTGGGTGGAGATGTAGGATTTCAGATTGCTGATTTTAGATTGCCGTCTTCACGCACGGTTGCCGCGGAGTCTCCCCTCTCCCTTTGGGAGAGGGGCCGGGGGTGAGGGTTCTTAGTTTTCAGTTCTTAGTTTTCAGTCTTCAGTTGACTGACTACTGAGAACTGACTACTAATCACTGATTGCGATTTCCACCTCGATCATTCCGACCTCCAACCTCTGACCTCGCAATTGAACTACTTCGCCCACGCCATACCGTTTCTGGACGATCCGTATTTGGCGGTCGGCACGGGCGTGCCCGACTGGTTGACGGTGATCGACCGGCGGTTGCGCGTGCGGCGGAAGCACGTCGAGCCGTTCATGGACGATCCGGACCGGCAGCTTGCCGCCGTCGCCCGGGGAATAATGCAACACTTGCGCGACGATGCCCTGTTCCACGGCGGCCGGGCGTTTGCCGAACTGATGCTTTCGCTGACCGTTACGTCGCGCGACGCGCTGGAGTGCGAGCGGGGCTTCCGGCCCAGTTTCCTGGGGCATCTGCTGGTCGAGTTATTGCTGGACGCTTCCCTCGTGGCTGAAGACCCCGACCGGTTGAAAACATACTACGCCGTGCTCGATAAGATCGACACGATGGTCGTCGAGGCGGCGTTGAACCGCATGGCGCCGCGACCTACCGACCGGCTAGCGCCGCTGATTGCCGGTTTCCGCCACGAACGGCTTCTGGAAGACTACCTGGACGACCAGCGGTTGATGGTGCGTTTGAATCAAGTGATGCGTCGCGTGGGGCTCCCCCAACTGCCCGACGACTTCCGCCACCTGTTGCCCGACTTCCGCCGCCAGATCGACGCTCGCAAAGCGGATCTTCTCGACGGCATTCCTGGCACGGTACCCTAGGGCGGCCCGTAGCCGCAACCAAAAAGAAGAGGGGGTCAGTGGCCAGGGGTGTCGCCTTTCGCTCCGCGAAAGTAGCGGTCTTTCGCGGAGCGAAAGGCGACACTCGTTTCCGCGCCAATCCTTATTGACCCTTGCATGGCCAACGATCGCGGGCGAAGCCCGGTTCCCCGGCGGAACCCCTTGATCCGCGCATTGACCATGCAGAGATCAATAGGATCTACGAGCAGAGAAGTCCACATGACCAGCCGTGCGTTATAATATGGCTCGTCCGAATAAATTGGCCGGCGTCCTTTCGACGCGGACGAGTTGCGGTAGTCTTGCTGTAGAAACGCTTCGCCAACTGTAACAGATTTACATGCCAAACACGACGCGCGCGCAAAAAAGCGGCGGTCACTGACCCGGGGGTGACCGCCGCCGTAGCGTCCGCGTCCGGCTGCCTCAACTCAGAGGCAGTCGGGCTTCGTAGGCAAGGCTTTCTATGAATTGCCGGGCCATCGTATAATCCATCGGGGGAACCTCACGAATTTGCCTCTTCAGTTCCAGCAGCATGGTCTTGGTCAACTTCTGAATCTCTGCCTGGTGCTCGGTGGCGATTTGGCCATTGGCCGCTCGCTGGTTGAACAGCTTCTCTACTTCCGCACGGAAGGGAGCGAACTCGTCGGTCATCAGCACCACGGGCCAGGAAACCTCGCCCTTGGCAACGCTCAGTTCGCTGGGGCTGAGCCGGTCGGGCTTGGCCTGGGCAGCCCGTCGGGCCAAATCGCTCGCCGTGGAACGTGGCTTGCGCTCAGCCGCCCGAGCCGCCAGATTCGCTTCCCGCAAGGCAAAGTAGGTCGCGGTGGCCTGCCGCTTGTTCTCGATCTCGCGGCCGCGGGCTTCGGCGTTGGCGATGTTCGCCTCGGCAGTCAGTCGGTTGTACTCGCCCTGCGCCCGGGTCATCGCCGCGATACCTCGGGCGTATCCCTCGGCCGCTGTCGAAGCGTGATAATGATAACCCCGCCACTGGGGGCCAACGTATCCGGGATAGATGACTCGGGGCGTATACGGCTGCACGCTGTGCAAATTGAGGTTCACCGGGTGCAGTCCGACTCGTCTGATCGGAACCACCTGCTGTGCCTGGGCAAACGTGGCCGTCATAAACACCGTGACAAGGCTGATCGAGAGCGTTTTCATCGTACTACTCCTATATTGAGGGGGGGTTTCGCTGATTCCCGCGGGCTGGTTTTCTTGGCTTGTTTTCATCTTTCCGTCTCCTTCCACCCCTCTATACCCGGCCCGGACCGCAAGCCTGCGCGGCAGCCGAAGAATTTCTGGAAAATCTCGCGCCCGGCCAATACAAAGCCGCGGGGTGCCACTGCTGGCTCGCCCAGCAGTGTCTTGGAGGCGAGTGCACTTCGCACTGCTGGGCAAGCCAGCAGTGGCACCCATGGCGTGGAATCACTCCGGCGTGTCGGCCGCTTGGCGGCCCTGCTGGAGCAGAGCGCGAGTGGACTGATCCAGCCAGAGTTGGCTCAATGCCCAGTCCAGGCCGTGCCGCAGGCCTTCGTCGCCCAGCTTGCTGATCGGACGGTCGCAGCGCGCGATCGCCGCAACAATGCTACCGAGATAGAGAACGGTGGCGACTTCGTCGGGCAACGGGCTGTCGGGATGGCTCCGGCAGGCCTTGGCGAAGTCCTTGGTCAGCTTGAGTAGTTCGATCGGCGGACGAGGATGGTGCAGCAAGTCGTTGAAGCTGCTGATCGGCGGGGTCTCCGTCGCGTTGAACGATTCCAACTTGCGCGGCAGGTCACTATCTCGGCTGCTCAGGTCCGGCTCGATGGGTGCCGCAAGCTGATGTTCGAGTATTGTCCCCAACTCCTCCGCCGCCCACAACTTCTGGCCGCCCGCACGAACGTCCATCATGCTGGCCAGCGAATAGGCCTCCCCGCGCCGTTCGTTTCGCTCGTTCATTGTCAGTTGTCAGTTGTCAGTTGTCGGTTGTCAGTGAACTATTGCAGAATGCGGATTGAGTCTCCCTCTGCCACACTTTTCCCGTCGCAGGCGACGGGGCTAACACGTACCGTCACCCGTTACCCTTCAACTATGGCTCTTCCGCTTTCAGCTTTCAGCTTTCAGCTTTTGGCAAGCACCTCTCTCAGCTCGTCGATTTCCGCCTCGATTTCGTCGTTGTCCCGGGCGTACTCGGCCACCACGGAGCGCAGCGCCCGGACGTACATTCGCTTGGCGGTGATCAGGGCGTTGGAGGCTTGGGTGGGCGATCGGAAGCCAAACCGCTCGATAAGCTGTTGGTAGTCGACCGGCTGGGCCCCTTCCATGATAGGCCCGACGACGCGGCACTCGAACACGCCCCAGAGTTCCGCCCGGCCCGACGACTGGCAATCGTCGCGCATTCGGCGCAGCGCCTCGGCGATGACGCCCCGGGCCCAGGTCGTGTCGAAGGCGTGCGAGGCTCCTTGGCCCGACGAGAGCCAGTCGGACCGATCGCCGATGTCGACCAGTTCGCCCTGCTCGGGCGCCCGCTTCTTGGCACGCTGGTTGCGCAACTGGTTGATCGCAAAGCGGTCCAACGCCGTAAGCAGGAAGGTGCGGAACTTGCCCAACTGCCGATCGGCTTGGGAAATCAGGTCTTTTTCAACAACCTTGCTTGCCACGAACTCCTGGATCATATCGTCGGCGTCGTTCGGCGCGAACTGCCGGCGGTAGATCAGGTGGGCCTGCAGTGCCGGCAGATAACGCACCAGCAGTTGACCCAACGCCTCGCACCGCTGCTGGGCATCTTCCCTGCCCGCCCTGGCGACCAGCGACCAGACGGTTGTCGGAAACCTTTCGGGACCCCCGTGCCGTGCCGGAGCCATGGTCAACTTACCCCGCAATGCTGGTTCTGTATGTTCGACAACAATATACTTCGACTGTTTGAGTTCGCTGATGAACGCAATGAATTGGTACATCAAGACTTGGGCTGGCTGGCGTTCATTGGCCAGTTCAAGTCGCTTCTATTGATCTTTGCATGGTCAATGCGCGGATCAAGGGGGTTCCGCCGGGGAACCGGGCTTCGCCCTCGATCATTGGCTATGCAAGGGCCAATAATTGGACAGCGCCACTTTGGCGACTTCGAGACAACGCCACCGGGCTTGCCCCGGTGGATCGGCGTTTGGAAACTACGCCCCTGCACTCGGGCCATATCCCGTCTCCGCTTCCGCCTTTGGCGGAAGCGGAGACGGGATAGAAGGGCGGGACTCACGTTTCTAGTTTGCAGACCTTGTTTCCACTGGGGCAAGCCCAGTGAGGGTAAGCACTTGCGCATGGCACCCATCCCGAAAGTGGCGCTGTCCAACTAATCTCCGCTAATCTTCGCTAATACTGGGTTCTGATTAGCGAAGATTAGTGGAGATCAGTGTTCCTCGTTCGCGTACCAGTCAAAAATGCTGGCGCAGCTAACATTGTATATTGTATCAATCCGAGCCTGATGGCGAAACAGCCGGATTTATTGATCTTTGCATAGTCAATGCGCGGCTCAAGGGGGTTCCGCCAGGGAACCGGGCTTCGCCCTCGGTCATTGACTATGCAAAGATCAATAGGCGGGATTTCGGGTTTCTTCCCGGCCCTTCTATCGGGCGTCACCCCATTCGACGCATTTACAGCCGGCTGCTACAATTGCCGGATAGTGTTTCTGGGAGGGACAGGTTGTCGTTGAGCGGACAGATAACGGAACTTCAGCGTTTCGAGGGAGGCCAAAGACATGGAGGCAAGAACACTTGTTCAGTCTGATCCCCGCAGCCGACCCAAACCATTCAGTTTCCGGCCGCCGCGACGCAACCGGCTGGTGATCGCCTTGTGCAAGCGGATCCTGCCTCCGGCGATTCGCCGCAAGCTCAAGGTTACGAAGATCGAGGTCGGCGACGATGATCTGGCGAAGCTGAAGTCGCTGCGCGGGAAGCGGTGTCTGCTGATGCCCAGTCATTCCGGCGGATTCGAGCCGTATATCATTCTGCATCTTTCAAAACTCCTCGGCGACGACTACAACTACCTGGCCGCCATGGAGGCATTCGAGAAGTCGCCCGTCAGCGGATGGCTCATGCAGCGAATAGGAGCCTATTCGATCATTCGGGGGACGGCCGACAGGCCGTCTTTTCAGATGACGAAGCAACTACTTGTCGAGGCCCGGCGCTGGCTGGTTATTTTTCCCGAAGGGCAGACCGTCTGGCAGAACGACACCGTGATACCTTTTCAGCAGGGGGTGGTTCAGCTTGCCTTCAAGGCTTACGAAACGGCGCTCAAGCAGGACGCGGACGCATCGCTCCATTGCGTTCCGGTTTCGATCAAGTACGCCTATCTCGAAGACATGCAAAGCCATCGCGACGCTTCTCTGGCGCGGCTCGAATCCAAGCTGTTTCCTTCCACCGGCGCGCCGCCGGCATTGCCCTACGAGCGGCTGCGACGGATAGGCAAAGCGGTGCTGATTGCCAACGAGAAGAGCCACGGCGTCGAGCCGGACGAAGACGCTAGTTTCGACGATCGCATCCAGATAATGAAGGAAATAGTCGTCCGACAAATCGAGCGGAAGCTGGAGTTGACCCCACGAGCCGACCAGTCGCTGCTGGATCGCACGCGTGCCCTTTTCAACGCCGTTGACCGTATCGTGCACGAGGAACCGCGGGAGTCGGAGTACGAGCAGAAGCTCGCCGACGAACGTCAGCAAGCGGCCCGGGCTCTGTACGAAGATCTGTGGCGCGTGCTGCAACTTGTCGCCATTTATGACGGGTACGTGCGCAAATCGATGTCGGTCGAGCGATTCATGGACGTGCTCTGTCTGCTGGAGATGGAAGTTCTTGGCCAACGGAGGATATGGGGGCCGAGGAAGGCGATGGTCAAAGTTGGCGATTCCGTGGATCTGCGGGACCATTTCCCGGCATACAAGACCGACAAGCCGGGCGCGGTCCGCAAGGTCACGCTGGCCGTTGAATCCCAGGTCCGCGAGATGCTGGCTACGCTGGCCGACAGCGCTAGACGTTCAAGCGTGGAGCGCTTTCCCATCGAACTCGGCGGAGATGATAGTGTCTGGCAATAATCGGCAGGCTGTCTTGCCGAGTTCATGATCCGGATATTGAACTTCAATTCACGGGAATCACACCACGGGGAATCAAATCATGAGAACAGGCACGTTACGCGAGATAGATCGCGTGGGCTTCGTCTCCACGCGGATTGCCGGCACGGACGGCGTGTCGCTGGAAATAGCCAAATGGGCCGCGGTCATCGAGCGAGGGGGGATTGAGTGCTACTACATTGCCGGCGAATCGGACCGGCCCGCCGACCGCTCGTTCATTATCGAAGAGGCTCATTTCAACCACCCGGCCATTCTGGATATCACGCGCCAGGCGTTCGGCGTGGAGTTGCGAACTCCCGAACTAACCAATGATATAGCGGAGCTGACTCGGGTGATTCGCGACAAGCTCGACGAGGCGATTCGGGCCTTCGACCTTGACGCGCTGATTGTGGAAAACGCATTGACGATTCCCATGAATCTTCCCCTGGGGATCGCCTTGGTGCACGAGGTCCAGGAACGACCGATTGTCTGCCTGGCCCACCATCACGATTTCCATTGGGAGCGAGACCGATTCCTGATCAACTGCGTTGACGACGTGATCCATTTCGCCTTTCCGCCCGCGCTTCATCAGATTCAGCACGTCGTAATCAACAGTCTGGCCAGCGAGGAGTTCTCGCGGCGGACCGGCCTGTCGTGCCGGATCATCCCGAACGTGATGGACTATGCCAATCCGCCCGATCCGCCGGACGACTACTCGCGCCAATTTCGCCAGGAGATCGGAGTCAATGACGGCGACCTGCTGATTCTCCAGCCAACCCGCGTGGTCGCCCGTAAGGGAATCGAGCATGCGATTGAACTCGTGCGCAGACTGGCTCCCGACCGTGCCAAGCTGGTGATCACACACGCCTCGGGTGACGAGGGCGACGCCTACGCCAAGCGGATCCGCGAGTTCGCGGAACTCCTGAACGTCGACGTCATTTTTGCCGACCGCTGGATTTCGGACCAGCGGGGAACCGGGCCGGACGGCCGCAAGCTGTTCACGATTCAAGACGTCTACCCCCAGGCCGACCTGGTCTCCTATCCGTCGACCTACGAAGGCTTCGGGAACGCCTTCCTCGAGGCGGTATACTACAAGTGCCCAGTCGTCTGCAACCGCTATGCGATCTATCGCGCGGACATCGAGCCTTGCGGAGTTCGCCCCATTCTGTTCGACGGTTTTCCGACCGATGAGACTGTCGATGAGATACACCGGGTCCTGACGGACTCCGAATATCGCCGGGAGATGGTCGAGCACAATTACGAAGTTGCCAGCCGGTTCTTCAGCTACGAAGTCGTCGAGGAGGAGTTGCGGCTGATGATGCGCCGGCCGCACAACATCTACCGCCTGCTGGGACGGAGACCGTGAGCCCGCTATCGACCTTCCCGACTCACCGGGTGCACATTGTGGTTTGCTCGCATTGGAGGAGCGGGGAGATAATCGCGGGGGGATTGCAAATAGGCCTGGAACGGGTAGAGGGAAGGCAGGCGGGAAGCTCACGCAGAGCCGCCAAGGAGCGCAAAGCCGCCAAGAATCAGAGAGACGACCAGCATACGAATTCCCGCTTCACTCTCTCCACTCTCTTTCTTTGCGCCTTTGCGCTCCTTTGCGTCTTTGCGTGAGAATCTTTCTTCCTTTGTTTCCCCACTTCACTTCACTCGTTTCAACAGTTCGAAGTTGCAGATTCGCATCAACGGCAGGCCGTCGTCGTCGACGGCGAGTTGCTGCTGGCGGTCGAGCGACAGCAGCAAATGATTTCCCCGGAGGCTGAGGTCCTGGAAACCGGCCGCGGCCATTTGGGCCTTGGCGGCGCGCATGACTCTAACGTAGCCGCGTTGTGTCAGACGTCCTTCCCGATAGGCCGCCAATGCGTCTATTCCCCTGTAGACCACTTCATCCTTAACCGCTAGAGCTTCGTCCGGTCCGTTCCAGTAGCCCCAGATGGTCAGGTACTCGTGGTTTCTGCTGAGGATCGGTTGTCCTTCGGGTGTCACTTGGCCGGCGTGGTTTTCGTACCGGCTGTCGTCAACCAGGGATGAGGAGACGGTTGAGCGGTCGCCGGTCATGTAGATCGCACGGGGGTAGATGGTTTCGATCCCCTTGCGCGAGAGTTCCAACGCGATGGAGAACTCCTGGAAGGGGCTGTTGTAGCCGTAGTCGAGAATGTGTCTTTCGCGTCGGACATAAGGATCGACATCCGGTATTTGCCCCACTCGCGACACTCGCCATACCAGGTGTACGTTGTCCTTGGTCACCGTCGCGTAGACCTCGTACGCCGCGTTGAGCTTTGTGCGGGGAGTCCGCCGCCATTGCTCGGGTAGGAAGTAATCGAACAGGATCGGGTCCCGACCCACGACCCACAACGCTCCGCCGGTGCTCTCCACCCGGCCGAAAACGTAGTCGACGCCCTGGATCTTCACCGGTGTAAGCCCCTGGGGGAACTCTTCGCGGGGTTCAAACCGACGGGCCTGCCGGACCAGATAATCCTGACGTTTCTCCGCCCGCAGCCGTTTCTCCCGCGCGACTGATCGCTTCAGTAACTCAAAATCCACCAAAGCGTAAAGCAGCTTGCCGGATCGGTTTCTTGCCAGTTGGCCGTTCTGGGTGGGACGCACGATAACGTGCTGAGGTTTGTTGTCGCTGACCGCGAACCCTTTGTTGCTCAGATCCTCATTCGCGCGTTGGACCAGACCGGCCACGGTCTGGAAGTCCAGCAAGTCGGCTCGACAGGCCTCGACCGCGTCGATGCCTTTGAGCCACTCGTAGATCACGGCGTAATTGCGATTCCAGTCAATCGAGATCTCTTCCTCATGAGTCCGCTGAATGGCCTCCATCCTGTGCCGTTTACGGCCGAGTCGCTCGCCTTTGACGTACTTTCGCGGAACATAAATTGCCAACGGTTTGTGGGTGCGAAGCCGGCCGGGCGACTCGAAAAGTGCGCTGCGCAACTCGATGACCAGGCTGAATTCCATGAAGGGGCTGTTGAATTCGGCTCCGGCGTCGTCCAGCACCTGAGTTTCACCCGGGATATCCTGCCCCATCCGGTTCCACTTGATCACGATTTCCTTCGACCGGCCGTCGACCTCCTTGGTAACGACCCGATGCACCGCGCTGGTGCCGGGTAACCGGACACTGTGCGCCTTCATCCACGCCTTATCGCCCCAGTGGTTCTCGGGCATAAGACTCTTGGCAAAAGGCAGGCCGTACTCGGTGATGTACAGGTCGGTACCGTCTTCCACGCGAAGGTGCAGGTACTTCACGCCGAGCACGGTAATCAGCGGTCGCGGGGCCAAGTAGGCGCCGATCCCCTCGATCTTCTTTATCGCGTCGCGCATCATCGGGAAAACTCGTTCTCAATCGGGTGCTTGGCGACTGGTTATCCAAGTCGCTTTTTATTGATCTTTGCATGGTCAATGCGCGGATCAAGGGGGTTTCGCCAGGAGACCGGGCTTCGCCCTCGATCATTAACCATGCAAGGGTCAATAGGTCACTTCGGAAGAAACCTCATCATGCCAGCATAGCAGATTTCTCAAACTGGGGAAGATTCAAGGCCGAGAATTCTCCAGTAGTCTGTTTCAGCCACGGCCTTGGGTGCCACTACTGGCTTGTCCAGCAGCGCGAAGTACTTTCTCCGGCCATTCTCTCGGCCGTCAACCAATTCGACACCTATCCGGTCGGCTGGTGCAATGAACGATAGGCCGCATGCCGTCCTCGAAGCCCGCGCCATGGCCCGCGTCGCCAAGGAAACCGGCGTGGTTACGCAGATGGGCACGCAAATTCACGTCGGCGAAAACTACCGCCGCGTGGTCGAGCTGATTCGCGCCGGTGCGATCGGCGACGTGAAGAAGGTCCACGTGTGGTTCGGAAAGCCGGGAGGTTTTCGGCGTTACAAGACGATGGTGAACCTTCCCACTGAGGGTGCTCGTACAATATGATGTTTATACCGCTTGGGATGTGTATCCGTATTGCG
>CAZDHN010000007.1:0-27486 GCA_964505115.1 uncultured Planctomycetaceae bacterium | reverse complement strand
TCGCCGAATCCGCCGGCCGCCAGCGCGGCCATGGCCGACTTCAGGAATCCGCGCCGCTCGAGCTGGAACCGTTCGATCTCGTTGTTCATGACCGTGTCTCCGTGAAGAGAGTGTCGGAAGCCGTCTCCCGCGATTCACGTCCGCCGCGGGCCGGTTGAACCGTTGATTGTACGCCCGGCCGCCTGGAGAAAGCAAGTGACCGGGTGTTCAACGACGACGACGAAACTTCAGTGCCAGTGCCGTTCCACCCATACGTTGCGTGTAATGACAGCGGAGGAACACTGATCCTTGCCAATGTTCCTTGGACGAAGAAAGGGGACGGGAGTCTTTTTCCGGAGACTATCTGGGGTGGCATCGGGCTTGCGAGGTCGTTTTCGTGGACGAATAGTCCATTCGAGACGGCGACGGGCAATAGTCGGTTTGGCACCACCCAAAAAAGACTCCCGTCCCCTTTTTCTCGCCCTTTTGCGAGTTACTCGATTTCCTTCATGCGGATATTTTTGAACTCGACCCACATCGGTTTGCCCGCATGTATCTGCAGGGCAAGCACGCCTTCGCGCAGGGCCTGGTTTGGAGCCTTGTCGGTGCAGTCGAGGATCAGCCTGTTGTTCATATAGTGCTGAAGATGAGGTCCCTTGGCGACGATCACGACGTCGTTCCACTGGTCGAGCTCAAAAAGCTTCTGAAACTGTTGCTTGTCGATTAGCGTCTTGGTAACTTTCTTCTTGCCGTCTTCTCCCCAGGTGGCCTGCTCGCCGACGAGGCACATGCGGCCTCGCTTGCCACCCTCGTCGTAGATGAACCCGGAAACGCTGGGTAGTATGTTCTGGTTACGGATCTCGTGCTGATACCCGCGGACGACCCATTTGTTGCGAACCTTGCCTTCGGTGATATGCTTCGATCGATACTGAATGCCCGAGTTGTTCGTGGCGTTGCAACGGAAAGAGAGGCGGAGTTCAAAATCCTTCAGCACGCCGGCCTTCCAGATAAGAAACGTGTTGCCTTGGGCGGGATTCTCGGCGGTCGTCTCTCCGCGGATCGCCCCGTTCTTCACCGACCAGAGCCTGGGATCGCCGCTCCAACCGCTCAGATCCTTTCCGTTGCACAGGCACTTCATGCCTGCCGGTTCCGCGGGAGCACATCGCGGACCGTCGGCGGCGAAGGCGTCAAAAGCAAACGAGACCAAAGCCAGAAGCGTCAATCGGCGGATCATGATTTTCTCCAAAGTTGAAGGAACGGGGTTGAACACCCATTATGACCGATCGGCCGGCAAACTCAAGCCTGGCGCCTTTTATACCGGGAGAACTGCAAAGTCACAAAATGGGAGGGCGAGGCTCCCGCCTATTATACGCGTATTTCGATAAGCGTGAGGTCGTCTTCCAGCCGGATGGTGTTGGAATATCTTAATAGGGCTTCTTCAAGGGCATCCATCTGGATAGCGGACTTGGGATATCCTTGCTTTTTCAATATCCCGACCAGTCCGTCAATATCGAGCATCTTCCCGTCGGCATTCTGGATCTCAACGGCACCGTCGCTGAAAAGCAGGAGGCTGTCGCCTTCGCGGATCTCGGCGGCGACCTCCTCATAAGGGGCATCCTCCATAACGGCAAGCGGCAGCCCCGGACTCTCCAGGCACGCGCAAGTCCCGTCCGCGTGCATGAGCAACACTTGTGGACCGCCCACCCCGGCGAAGCGAAACACCCGGTCCTTGAGATCAACAAGTCCACAGACGGCCGTGGCGAAGGAAGTATCGGTTTTCACGACCTTGACGAGTTCGTTGTTCACCTTGGCCGCGAAATCCGCCGGATTGGCGAGCAGCCCGTGATATCGGTCCCACAATTGACTGATGTGCATCGTGTAGAGGGCCGCGGCAATGCCGTGTCCCATCACGTCGGCCAGGATCACGCCATATTGGTCATCGTTGAGTTTCGCAATGGCGTAGTAGTCGCCGCCAACGATTTCGCGGGGAATGTAGTGCGTCGTGAACTTGATACGAGCGTCTTCGGGCAAATCCCGTGTCAGGGCAAGTTGCTGGATGGCTTTCGCTCTTTCCAAGTCATGGGCCATGGCGGAGGCGTCTCGGAACGTTTCCACGCCGCCGATCACTTGCCCGGCGCTATTGCGGATCGGCGCGACGGCCACCTGCATCGGTATCCGTTTGCCATCCTTCCCCTGAGCATACACAAGCAGCGAACCTTTGCTCTGGCTGTCGGTTATCATCGCCCGGTGCAAGGGGCAATACTCTTCTCCGCACAATTGATGGTCATCCTTGTCGACGTGGCATAAAATGTTGTCGAAGCATTGGCGTCCGACCACATCGTCTCGATTCCAGCCCGTAATCCTCTCGGCGGACCGGCTCCAGTAGGTAATCCTGCGATCCAAGTCGCAGACATAGACACCGTCGCTCAGCGAGTCGACAATTGTCTTGATGTCGAAGGTTGACAGGTCTTCCATGTCGGCTCTCCCGGATAACTGGGCAGTACGCGGCAAAGACGCAGTGAATCATACCCGATGCCGACTCTCCTCCGATAGTCACGCAACGAAAAGGTGCCATTCGTTCCCGACACCCCATATTTCTGGTTCATCCGGCTGAAGCGTAGTTTTCCGCAAGTTGTTGCTGGCAGAGGGAAAAAAGAGGGAAAAAAGGGGACGGGAGTCTTTTCCCGGGGCTACTCTGGCGTGGAAGGGGGCTTTTGCGGTCGTCCTCGTGAGCGAATGGTCCATTCGAGGCCCCGATGGAATGGTTGGTTTGGCATCACGGCAAAAAAGACTCCCGTCCCCTTTTTGCCCTCCTGAAATCAACAGAATGGTCCCCAAATTCGTGAGAACCCGCCCTGCAGCCCTTTTCGGGAGGGGTGGCTCGCGGCCACGAATCGACTGACGCGAAATGGACTTTGGGAACAACAACGAACAAGCTCCGAGCTAATCAGCACTGGCGAAACGCCAGTGGCACCCTGCAACCGCTCCCGTTCGCAACGATAGATTACCCAGCCTTCGTCAATCACTATGCGGCGGCACGGCCGGCTGCGCGCCCACGCCCAGCTTGAGGCCGGGGAAGAGGTCGGTGGATAGGCCGCTGCTGTAGTTGAAGATGGTGAAGCCGTCGGCGTGCAACTGGCGGGCGTGGTGGATCTGGCCGACGGTGCGGTCGGCCGGAAGACGCCAGGCGCCGATGCCCGGGTAGATGGGGATGCGACGTTTGATTAGGTCCAGTTGGTTGGTGACAAGGTTGACGAAGTTCACGTCGCTTTGCGTGTAGTCCATCGGGCAGACGAAGTCGAGGTAGCCGGCCTTGATCCACTCGGGCCAGTCCTGGCCGACCGACGCCCGACAACTCGGATACGACCCGAACACGGCGGCCGATATCTTGATGCCCGGCTTGATCTTCCGGGCCTCGAGATGCACGGCCTCCACCAGTCGGTTGATCTGCTTGCAGCGCCAATCGCGATACTCCTCGCAGCGGTCGCCCGACGTGCAGTCCTTCGGCCAGTTGGCTACCTTTCGGCCGCTCTCGGCCTCGAACCGCTGCCGGCAGCCGTCGCAGAAGCAACAATCTCCGCCCGGGTAACGGATGTAGTCGAAGTGCAGCCCGTCGACGTCGTACTTTCGGGCGACTTCCAGCATGCTTTCCAACTCCAGCTTGAAATTTTTCGGGTGCGACGGGCAGAGCCACTTCTTCTCTTCACCTCGTGAAGTGACCTGATTACGCTTCTCGCGAAGTATCTTGTCGACGAACTCCTTGGGCGCGCCGGAGAGGTTGTAGTTCACCTTCCAGACGTGGACCTCAATGCCGTGTTGCTTGCAGGCGGCCACGCATTGGCTGATCTGGTCGCCGTATTTCTCGTAGGTCGAGCTACGCGGCAGCACGTCGCTGGCGTAGTGTGCCCGACCGCCCCAGAGCATGTTGGGGATAATCATGTTGAAGCCCGCATCGGCCAGTTCCTTGGCCGACCGTTGCCAATCGCCGTCGTAGGCCCCGGTGCCCGAGTGGTTCCAGAGCGCTCGGCCTTCGCGCCGGGGGCTGGGCTGGGCGCGGTAGTAGGCGTCGGCAAGCTGATCGTGCGTCTGGCGAGCCAGCTTGACGGCCGTCGGGTAGTCCTTTTGTTTCAGTTGCGATTTGGCTTCGGCCAGGGTGTGTTTGGCCGCTTCCAGTTGTGCAACAGCCGCCGCGTTGCCGTTGGCCGTGACGTACTCGATCAGCCGGTCCACGCCCTCGATGTGCCCCACGGTGCCGATCCGTTCCATTTCGGCTTGGGCCATTTGCGGCCAGAGCGACGGGGACAGGTGGCCGAGAACGGCCGCCAGCATTTGCTTCTTCGCCGAGCGGTCGTCGGCCAGAATGATGTGGCTGAAATAGGCCCCGCGGTCGCTCAGAAGCATGGCCGGGTAACCGGTCGGAGCGCCCGCGTCGTCGAACCAGCGGCCGATCACCCGGGCGTTGTGGCCGGCAGGTTGGGCCTCGGTGATGTTCCAGGACGACTGCTTCACCAGCTTTGGCAAGCCCGGCATGTCGCTTGCGTCGAAACGGATCTCGGCAAACTGTCCGGGCCGTTTTCGGGAGACATACTTGGGTTGATCGAAGCCCAGCACGGCTTGGAGTTGGCGCGGCAACTTGTAGCAGACCAACAGCTTACCACCCTGCTCGACGAATTGCCTTAGGGCGGGAATCGCCTCGCTCGACAGCCGCGGATTGTAGGCCAGGATGGCCACGCTCCGCTTGTCGAGCGCCCCGTGCGCGACGGCCGTGTCTTCGACCGCGTCGGCCCCGAGCCCCAATTCGGCCAACATGCCGGCCACGACATCGGCCGTCTTCAAGGCGGCGTCGATTTCGTTCTCGCCCTTGTGCGCCCCGGCGGCCGGAATGACCAGTGCCACGTCGTTTCGCACGGCCGCCAATCGCAGCAGTCTGACCGAAGTATCCTTGGCCTGACCTCGCCAGATGGATATCCGAACGGCGTCGATCGCGTGCCATCCGGTCGGCGTGTTTTCGATGCTGAAAGACGCCTTGGAGAAGAGAATCGTTTGACGCCCGTTCTTGGCCAGGCCTTTGCCCGCCGCATACCAACCGTCGCCGCTTCTGAAGTAGAGCGAGAGCCGGCCGGCCGCTTCGGTCGACGGGGTATCCAATTCCAGCGTGAACCCGCCGGCCGAGGCCAGGTTAAGCTCGACCTGGCGGTCGATGACCGTGCGTTCCAATTTCGGTTTGGCGGCGAAGGGGACCTCGAACTGGAGCACCTGCCGGTCACCCTGGCCGACCATCTTCACCGGCTCCGTGCGGCGATCGGCTACCCAAGCCCGTTGGGCGGACGGGGTATCGGCATATTGAAACGAATCGATCACCTCTTCGCCGGCCGACGTGGCCAGGCAGCCGAGCAGCAGGAAAGCGCAAGCGTTCATCGTGAATACTCCGGAAGGTGGGAAGTTCTCGGTAAGCCAATTGGCAGTATATGCGGGGCGGGTTCGACAAGCAAGCCGTTTGCGCCTCCAACGAAATGGCCAATCGAGCGACCGAAAATTGGACTATTGATCTTTGCATAGTCAATGATCGAGGGCGAAGCCCGCTTCCCCGGCGCCAACGCGAAGTATCCGGGCATCTACCTGGGACTCTATCGGGTGAAGATATAGAAGCCGCTCGACGGCCGGGAGACGATTCCCGCGCGCTACAACAGCGAATCGGAATTGGCTTTCGAAGCGGCCACCGACGCGCCCGTCGAAACGGGCGTCGTCGAGTTCCACCTGAAGAGCCGGTAGACCGCCGTGTGCCACCCGGCCGTAGCCGGATTCGCAAGAATTCGGTTCTTCGCATCACGGCTGAATTCTTGCGAATCCAGCTACGGGTGAAGCATTAGCGGCCGGCCTACTTCTTCTCCACGGCCCAAATATTCCGGTAGCGGACGGGGTTGCCGTGGTTTTGCAGGAAGATTGGGGCCGGCCCGGGGGCTTCGGGTTTGCAGCCGGGGGTAGCGTTTGGTAGCTCCCTGTCGTCATGAATGACCACGCCGTTGTGCCGGACGGTGATGCGAGCATTCTTCAGCTTCTTGCCGTCCTTGTACTTGGCGGCTGTGAAGTCGACGTCGAAAGTCTGCCAGGACAAGGGCGGCAGGCACATATTGACCGCCGGAGCGCCCACCTTGTAGATGCCGCCGCACTCGTTATCCTTGCCATCCAGGCCGAAGGAATCGAGCATCTGGACCTCGTAGCGGCTTTGGACGTAGAGGCCGCTGTTGCCGCGACCCTGCCCACGCGAGTAGGGCATGAAGGGGAGCAGGAATTCCAGGTGGAGCGCATGGTCGCCCAGCGCCTGTTTACCGGTGGCGCCTTGCGTCAGCAGCCCGTCCTCGGTCATCTGCCCCTTGAAGTTGTCGGCCGAAGTTCCGTCGAACAGAATCAGCGCGCCGGCCGGCGGCTTGGCACCCAACGTGGGGCTCTTGCGGACGGTCTTCTTCAACGTGCCGATAGTGTGGCCGTCGGCCTTTTTCACGGTGGCCGTGCCGTCCTTGACCACGACCGATACGTCGTCGTCGGGCAGCGTGAAGGTAGTGAGGCCGTCTTTGGTCTGTCCGTCGGCTTGCGGCCGCTCGCCCTTATTCCATCCGGCACCCGGCAAACCGCCGTGGTATCCGACGGCGTGAAACTTCCCGTCGCCCAGGGCGATTATTTGGGCCCCGTAGGCTACTCGCCCATCGTCGGTATCAACTTGGCCCACATACTCACCCTGCACTTGAAAGTCCGGTCCTGCCGTGGCCGGGTCGGTGAAGGCCGGCTTCTTGTCGGCCGCCATGGTTGCGACGGTCAGCGACAACAGCAACGCGAGTGCCGGCAAAGCGGTTCGGATTCGTAACATGGTTGTGGCTCCAAAGTTGTGGGATGTTAACTGAGGGTTTGTATTAGCCAAAGTGATGGGTGCCACTGCTGGCTTGTCCAGCAGTGTGAAGTACAACCGCCGCTAAGACACTGCTGGACAAGCCAGCAGTCTGCTGCTGCTTTGGGCTTAGGAAGCGCCCCGCATCAGCAGCCTGTTCATAACTTTGGAGCTACTATAAGTGGCACCCTACGCCGGGCAGGCCCGGCGGCTAAGAAGTGAGCCATTACCCCTTAATACCCGATCGCTCGCGACGTTCCTTGCCGGAGGCGCGGAACTCGACGCCGGCGTCGATCAGGCTGAAGATATCGTGCATCGGCTGGTAGCCGAGTTGGTAGCGGGCCTTGGTCGTATCGACGCAGAAGTCCTGTCCCACCGGGTCGATCAGGTCGAGTATCTCAATGTCCAACCGCTCGGCGGCGTAGGCGGCCGCCTGCGTGTAGTCGAAAGGATCGTTCATGGCGACGTGGTACGTCTGGCCCTCGATCCCCTCGGTCTTCAGCATCAGAAGGTACGACTGTATGCAGTCTTCAACGGCCACGATGTGCCGCCGCATGGGCGAGCCGTCCGGGTGCGTTAGCGCCACGGCGGCGTCGCGGCCGTCGGCGAATGCGGCCCGTTGCTTCTCGTCCATTAGCTCCGACCAGACGGGCACGCCGAACCCTTCACCGGCCACGGTCAGGTGGCTGAGGATATCGTCCTCGGATTGAATCCACGACATGCGCGAGATCACCGTTGGTACGCCCGCCTGAAGGTAAAACTGCGTGAACATCGTCTCCTCGACCACCTTCGACAGCGCGTAGTAGCCGGGGTAGGCGACCATGGGCATGTCTTCGCGGATGGGCACCGGTTGCGGGTTGAAGTAGATACCGTTGACGGCGTCGCCGCTGGCCAGGATCAGCCGCCGCGGTTTCTTGGTCCGCATCGCCGCGTCGAGGATATTGAACGTACCCTTCGCACTGACCGGAATGAAGGCGTCGCGATCTTCCTTGCAGGAGGCCAGGTGGATGACGGCGTCGCTGCGGGAGACCAACTCCTCGATGGCTTCCCGGTCGCCCACGTCGGCCAGCACGTCTTCCGCGCCGTCCAGCCCCAGCGGCGTGCGATTATCGACCGCGATAACCTCGTAACCTTCGTCCACCAGTGCCTCGCAGAGCGGTGCCCCCAGCTTGCCGCTACAGCCGGTTACCATTACTTTTGTGATGTTTAGCATGACGGTTATTCCTTGTGGTTGTGTGTGTTTTTGGGTGCCACTGCTGGCTTGCCCGTGGTAGCTGAATTCGCAAGAATTCAGATTGTCGTCCCGTTAGCCCCGTCGCCTGCGACGGGTTGAGCAAGAGTAACCGACCCACCCGGTACACCGGTCGCAGGCGACCGGGCTAACTTTTGGGCGAACCTGCTTCCCGCGCTGCTAACGTCTCAGGTTACTCGCTCTCTTCCTTGTATGTCATGAACTCGACGACGGCGCCGTCGTCGGTCTGGAAAAAGGCCACGGTGGCGAAGCCGACGTCGAAGGGCTCGATCAACACCTTCAAACCCGCGCCGGCCGCCGCGATGTCGTCTACCCGATAGGCCACGTGCGGCATCTCGCGCACCGGACCGGTGACCGGCGTGTCGGGCTCGAACCGCAGCCACTCGATGTGGTAGGGATGATCCATGAATTGGGTGACCCAGACCTTGGTGGGCGCGATGTACATCTCACCCGGCTTCTTCTCTGTTGTGATAATGCCAATATGATCGAATTCCATGTTCGTGCTTCCGTTGGGATTTGTGTTGTCGTCTTGTGATTGGATGTCCTTGTTCTTCCGACCTCCCCCTCGATCCTTGTACTGCTGAAACTCGACGACCGCGCCGTCGTCGGCCTGATAAAAGGCGACTACCCGTGGCCCGGCGTCGAACGGTTCCAGCAATACCTTCAGCTTCTCGCCGGCGGCGCGGATGTCGTCGACCAGGAACCCCACGTGGGGCATTCGGCGGACCGGGTCGGGAACCGGCGTGTCGGGCTCGAATCGCAACCACTCCACGCGCAGCGGGTGCCGAGTGTAGTCGGTCACCGAAACCCGCGTGGCCGGCACGAACCGCTCGCCCGGCTGTTTCCGTGTCGTGATGAAACCGACGTGCTCAAACTGCATCCGCCGCGACCTTTCTTCACTCTGCCCCATTACTCCCTTTACAAACTCACCACCTGGCCGGTCTTCGACGATTCGGCGGCGGCCTCGATCAGGGCGACCACGTCTCGCGACTCTTGCGGTGTGATGTGATCCGGCCGGCGGCCGCTACGCACGCACTCGGCGAAGTAGCGGAACTCGCTCCGCAAGACGCCGAACCGCTGGCCGATCACGGTGGGCCAATACATGGTGTCGGGCATCTGGACGCCGTTGGCGTCGTGTATTTCCAGGCCGGCCTGGGCACAATTGACGTAAATCGCCCCCTCCGTGCCGAGTATCTCCAGCCGGGCGTCGATTGCATAGGGGGTCGTTTTGGGCAGATGCCAGACCGATTCGACCACGCCGACCGCGTCGTTATCCAAGCGGAACATGGCCCAACCGGCGTCGGGATACTTATTCTTGCCCGGGTGGATCTCCTGGGCATAGACGTTGACCGGCTTGGCCCGGCTGAACCAGAGCATCAGGTCGGCGTCGTGGATGCCGTCGCCCATCAGGGCCGAGATGTCGTCCAATACCGACTCACCGATCACTTTCGAGAGGTTTCGCCGGGCGTGCATCGAGATGATCCGGCCGATGCGACCTTCGTCGATCGCCTGCTTGGCCATCTCCACGCGCGGATCGAAGCGGCAGATGTGCCCCACCATGAAGAACCCGTCGCTGGCGGCGGCCGCTTCGAGGATCATGTCGCAGTCGGCGACGGTGGCGGCCATCGGTTTTTCCAGGAAGACATGCTTGCCGGCCTTCAGGGCGTCGATGGCGATATCGCGGTGATCGTAGATGTGCGTGGTGATGCCCACCACGTCGATCTCCGGATCGGCCAGCAGATCGTGGTAATCGGTGTATCGCTTGGGGACGCCGTACTTGTCGGCCAGCTCGGCCAGCCGGTCGGGACGCCGGGTGCAGAGCGCGGCCAACTCGATGGCCGGCATGTCGGCCAGCGTGTCGACGTGCACCTCACCAAACCACCCCAGGCCAATCGCTCCCCATCGAACCGGCTTCACCATGCCGGCGGAATCGTGATCACACATCGCGTCTTGCTCCTTGTCAGTTTTCCGGAACCTTCCATATTCGATAGCCGCCAGCGGAAGCTGGCGGTTGCGCGGCGCTTCTATCAACGCCGCTACCCCAACTCTCGTGTCGGGCAACCGCCGGCTTCCGCCCGCGGCTATTGTGGGGCGCAAGGAGACCAGTCCCCGACGGCGCCCAACCATCCATATACCGGTATCGGGCCACAGACGCAACCCCCCCCGACCGCCCGACGATGCGGTTGCCGCTACCGTTTTCCCATTGCGACCCTACGCTACCTTATCCGGACATAATCGCGAGCTTCTTCGCATCGAAGACGTGACGCAGCTCCGTGTCGTGGACCATCGGCGGCCGTGCTACTGATGGCCCGCATCCTGCTGGTCGGCTTTGGGCGGCGTGTCAGAACTGGCCCTGGATCACGTGGCCATCGTTGATCCCGCCCAGGAAGTGCCAGGTATCCAGTTCGATCGTGTCGCTGATGAAGCTCACGTGGCCGTCGCCGAAGAGGGCGTTGACCCCGCCCGGGTGGCGACTTCGGGCGGCGGCGTGGAAGGCGTCCCAGTTCCCGCCTTGTGAGTTATCGCACGGCATATCCTCCCGGACCACGCAGTTGACGCTGCCTTGGGCGAAGAGTGCGTCGCCGATCTCGCTATTCGGCCCGTCGCGATGGGTATAGCACGAGGCGCCCATCATGTGCCAAGCCCACATTCCGCGGATGTCCCACTCCTTGTCGCCGGATGATTTCGAGTCGTCTCGCCCGGCCAGCAGTTCGGCGGCTATGACCGTGTTGGAAGTTCCGTCGGTGAAATCTCGCCACTTTCGCGAGCCGTCGATGCGGAACGCGCCGTCGTTTTCCAGGTTGACGCCCGGGCGGTTGGCGTCGCGAATTAGGTTGATGCCGGCCGATTTGATGAGCATCGTGTTGGAGCCGAATGATACGACGTAATTCGACCGGCTCATGGCGTTCTGCATCTTCGCGGAGACGGCCGCACGGCCGGAGGCGTTGTCGCTGGGGCACTGGTAGACGGAAATCTGGGCCCCGGTGGCCTCCTTGTTGATTGCACTACTGTTGGGCACCTCGAAGTGGTAAAGGTCCTGCACGGTCGCCTGCTCGTGGTAGGGCAGAAGCATCGTCAACGCCGTGTGACCCGGCCCGGCGGGCTGCGAGCCGCCAGAAGACAGAATCGGCGAAGCGACCACGCCAATGGGCAACGCGCTGTGCGCCGTGGCGTAGTTGTGTACCGCCAACCCCAATTGCTTGAGGTGGTTGGCACACTGCATGCGCCGAGCCGCCTCCCGGGCCGCCTGCACGGCCGGCAGCAGAAGGGCGATCAGTATGCCGATGATCGTGATTACAACGAGCAACTCGACCAGGGTAAAACCGTGTGACCGCCGGTTGCGTTGGAAATCCCTTGCCCGATCTACTAGATGTGAAATATGCATGATTGTCTCCCGAATGTTGTGCATCGAGCCGTATTCGACGAACAGGGTGCCGAACCGAGCGATGCTTGACGCGCTTGAAGGAACCAAACCAAGACGGATGCGCAGCCAGAGCGCGAAAGCAAATGCCGTGGCTGTCGATCAAGCGACGGGAGGAGCCCGGGCGTCGAAGGGCCGGGCGACGGAACGGACGGTGCGGGGGAGGACAAGCTCGGGCAGGCACTCCAACAATGGCAGTGACACCACGAACTCGACTGGCTGGGCAATACCCTGCCCCCGCGAGAAGTGCCCGCAGATCGCGCACTGGTCCTCGTCGAGCACCAGCGGCGGGCTGCCCGGCAAACGAGAGATGCCGGGCTGGGTGTCGGTCCCCGGAGTCGCCGAGTGCGGTTTATCCAGGCCGAGGTAGAACAATCCGGCGGGCAACTCGACAGCGTGCCCCAGGCCGGGAACGGCGTGCAGGCCCTCGCCGAGCCCGGCAGCCGCCGCGAACCCCGCGGCAAGCAGCCAGGTAATCATCGCTCGGGAGGGAAGACGCATGGAAATGGCTCAGTTCTTGTCGCGGGCCGCACCCGCTACGGCCAAGATGGAAGGCTACTGTTGAGATTGAGTCTCAGTATAGCAGGCCGACGGGCGTTGTCAATACCGTCTGTGGTAGCTGAATTCGCAAGAATTCAGACGGATCTCTGCCCACAGGCTGAATTCTTGCGAATCCAGCTACAAACGTGTTCCTGCGCCCGCCCTACCCCGGCCGCCATCCCCGCCCTACCCGGGCACGATCTCACGCTTCTTCGCGTCGAAGACCTGCCGCAGGCCCGTGTCGTGGGCGCGGACGGCCATCAACACGGTGATGGCGTGGTTGTAACCGGCTTCGATCGAGGCGTTGGGCGTCTCGCGCGAACGGATGCACTGTAGCCAGTTGAGGTAGTGGTCGGGCGTTTCGACCGGCTCGACGGGCACATCTTCCTTGCTCAGTTCGCTCTTCTTCTCCCGATTGCCGCCGGCACTGGAAACGGTCGGCTTGCTCCAGGGCGTCAGGTTCAAGGTGCCCTGGTCGCCGCACATGCGGATGCAACTGCCGCTGGAATTGCCGTAGTTGGTCGTGAAGTTGACCATGAACCCTTCAGGATAGACCCAGGTGGCCTCGACCTGATCGGGGCAGGTGAACTCGTGCTCGTCCTTCCAGGTGAACACACCGGCCGTGGCCGTCGCACTGAGCGGAATCGTCGAGCCGGTGATGTAGTTGATCAGGTCGACGAAGTGGCTGGCCAGGCCGGGCACGGGTCCGTCGGAAAAACCACGCACGCCGTACCAGCCGCTAAAATGGTCGGCCCGGAAGGGCTGCATCGGCCGGTGCATGAGAAATTCTTTCCAATCGACCTCGCTCGGCTTGACGTCGCGGATGCGCGAGTACCAGTAGGGCTTGGTGCCGTTGCGGCACTGCTCGATCCGCGACACCTTGCCCAGCACGCCCGTCTTGTACAGTTCGCGGCAGCCGGTGCTGGTCGGGTAGCTGCGGACCTGGGTGCCGATCTGGCAGACGATTTTGGCCGCCCGCACGGCGTCGCAGCAGCTATTGAGCCGGTCGACTTCCATGGCCAGCGGCTTTTCGCAGTAGGCGTCCTTGCCCGCCTTGGCGGCCGCCTCGAGGTGCGTGGTGTGCTGATGGTCGCAGGAGGCGATCATCACGGCGTCGATGTCGTCAAGGGCCATGATATCGCGGTAGGAGACGAACGCCCGGGCCGGTCGGCCGTACCACTCCTTCGCCTTGGCGGCACCCTCGTCGCGGCGCAGCTTCCACGGATCGGCCACCGCGGTGATCTCGATGTTCTGCTCTTTGGCGTGCTTGTGAACGCCCGGCATGTGTGCCCTCAGCCCCCGGCCGCCGCAGCCGACAACACCGATCGATATCCGCTCGTTTGCCCCGACCACCCGGCCGTAGCTCGTGGCGGTCATGCCGATAGCGGCCGCCCCAGCCGAGGCGGTCTTCAAAAATTCACGTCGAGAGGAAGGTTGCATGGTAGGTCCTCCGGAAGGGGTTAGGTGCGTGCTCGGGGCACGGAATGCTTGTACCCACGAATCTACTAGGTCGGCCGGCGGAAGTCAAGCAAGCGACGACAGATGGTGCGGTCAAAGGGTGCCACTGGCTCCGCGTGTGCTGTTGCGTGTGCCACTGGCTCCGCCAGTGCTTCCGTTGGGGCTCTCACGAAACGGCACCCTGGGGCAAACCGTGAATTCTGGGCAAGTCGACGTGCTGTTGCCCTGCGGCCAGATCGAGGTAATATCGGGCCGACGACCATTTCCAGTCCACCGCCCGCCGACAAAGCCCTTGCTTGACCGGGTTGTTGTGGATGTATTCCAACGACGAGGCAATGGCTTCGGAAGAATACAGGTTCCGGTCGAACCCCGGACCTTCTTGCCAAAACCGAAAGCACGTCTTCCCCGGCCGTTCACGTACCGTCAGGCTCGGCAACAGGCGAGAATCACACTCAACCAAGATGGCTTTGATTTGCTTCGAGAACGGTTGCTTGATTCGGGCCAGATAAAGCCTGATCGACGGATTTGGGGCCACCGGATATAGCAGCAAATGGACATGTTCGGGCATGAAGACAAACCCGACCAATTCCATGGCCGCTTCCTTTCCGGCCGCCTCGACACATTGAGCCAGCCTCGCCCGCCATGCGTCGTTGGTCAGCAGCGACATGCGTTGATAGCACGAAAACGTCAACTCGTGCAGATGGCCAACCTCGTGAAAATGCCGCACGGTCTTCCGGTGTGCCATCTTCCGCTCCTGGTCGCAGGACGATCGAACGTCAAACAACGCCAAAACACTGGCGGAGCCAGTGGCACTCAGTGCCGATCCAGTCCAGCAGTACTGCCGTCATGAAAGCTGATCGCTATTTGACGGCCAGTGATCGGGCTTGTCAAGCCTCACCGGGAGAAGGGCGAGGCTGGCGCCGTGCTTCCGTCAATGCCGCCCTGCCGCAAGCACCTTAGCCCTCGCTGCCGGAGATTAACCGGTGCAACACTTCAGCCGATAGCTCGGATAACGAATCAACGATCAGCGCGGCGGCGGAGAGCGACTCGCGGGTGCGGCCGGTGCTGGCTAGGGCGACGGGGAGCATGTTGGCGGCCTGGGCGGCAGCGATGCCGGCGGGGGCGTCTTCGATTACGGCACAACGTTCGGGTGTAATGCCAAGCCGTGCGGCGGCGATTAGGAAGACTTGAGGGTCGGGCTTGCCGCGAGAAACGTCGGTGCCGGTAACGACGGCGCCGAAGAGTGGGCGGGCGGCGAGGGTGTCGAGCACCAAATCGACGTTCTCCGGCGGACCCGACGATCCGACGGCCAGGTTGAAGCCCGATTCATTGAGCGCCGTCAACAATTCCATTACGCCCGCCATGGCGGGGAATCGCGCGTGGATGATGCGGCGGAAGGCGGCCTCCTTGCGATCGTCCAGGGCGGCGATGTCGGCCTCGTCGTAGCGACCCTCGGCCCAAAGCGCGGCGATCACTTCCCGGCTGGTGCGGCCGAACGTGGGCGCGAACTGGGCCTCGGTTAACGAACGTCCCTCCTCGGCCGCCACCACCTGCCAACTCTCGAAATGCGCATGGTACGTATCGACCAGCACGCCGTCCATGTCGAAGATTACGGCCAGGTGTTCGTTCATTTTGAGCTTTGAGCTGTTGTAGGGTGGGTCGAGCGCAGCGAGCCCCACCATCCTCAGCCGATTTATTTGGTGGGGCTCGCTGCGCTCGACCCACCCTACGTGTACTTCGCACTGCTGGACAAGCCAGCAGTGGCACCCCGGCGCTACTCCAGTGGTAGTCTAATGGTGGCGCCGCCTTCGGCCAGGGAACGGTCGATGGCCAGGCAGACTTCGTGGGTGTGGTAGGCGTCGGCCAGGTTGCAGTGCGATTCGCGGCCCGCGCGGATGCAGTCGACGAAGTGGCTCATCTCCTGGTCGAAGGCATGATGCTCGACCGCGCCCGAGTCGGGCACGATGGTCGGTATCTCGACCCAATCGGTTTGGCCGGGGAAGAGCTTCTTGGACCAGAGCTTGTTGCCCCGGAAGGTGCCCTCCGTGCCCGCCAGATCGATGTTGAATGCGTAGGGCATCACCACGTCGAACATCGTGGATGTTTTGGCGATCGTGCCGCCGCGGAATTTCAAGATGGCCACGACGTTGGCGTCGAACTCGTAGCGGCCGGTCTTGTTGTTGCCCATGGCCGACACCTCGGCTACCTCGTCGCCGACCAGCCAGCGCATGATATCGACGGCGTGGCAGCCGCCCAGCAGGAAGGCGCTTCCGCCGGTTGCCTTCTTATGTGCCCAATCCCAGCCGGACCACTCGTCGCCCAGCCCGTGCCAGTAGTCGGTCTCGGCATAGAACACATCGCCGATGGCTCCGGAATCGATCCGCTCCTTGAGTATGACGGCCAGCGGATTCCATCGCAGCACGAAGCTTGCCAGGCTTCTCACGCCCGCCTTTTGGACGGCGTCGCGCAGTGCCCGATTGTCGTCCATCGAGAGCACGGTGGGCTTTTCGACCAGGATGTGCTTACCGGCCTCGGCCGCCGCGATACCCTGCTCGGCATGAACTTGATTCGGCCCGCTGATGTTGACGATGTCTACCCGCTCGTCGCGGAGCACTTCGTCGTAGTTATCGCAAACCGTGGCGTCCGGGCAGAGCTTATCGACCAGTTTCTGGGCACTCTCGCGGCGCCGGCTGCTGACCGAGACGATTTCGCAGTGCGGGTTCTTCAGCCAACTGGCGGCGTGTGCATAGGCCACGTTTCCCACGCCGTGTATGGCTACGCCGAGTTTTCCGTCGTTCATGATTGAGGCCCGGGGTTCGAGGGTAGTTGATAGTGGATAGTCGGTAGTTGATAGTAGTGCGGGATATACGGGGAGATCAATTCCACCTTCCCGACAAGAATTATGTCTGTTCGTAATTCAGAATTCCTTGGTGGCCATTCGATATTCGGATTATGCCTTTCGTCCCAGCATGCGGTCCATGGCGTCGGAGGTTTGGTAGACTAGCGACTCGGGCCAGTAGGGGAACGGGTTGAAGTACTCGAAGGTGAGGTAGCCGCGGTAGCCAACCCGATCGAAGGCCTCGATAACGGCCGGCCAGTTGGTCGTGCCGTCCAGCAACGGCCGGAAGGCGTGCAGATTGAACTCGTGAACGTGCTTCGAGTACTCCTTCAGATGCACGTTGCGGATCCGCTTGCCCAGCAGGGGAATCCAATGCTCGGGGAAGTGGTAGAGCATGATGTTTCCCGTGTCGAAATGCACGGCCACCCGATCGGAGTCGAAACTGTCGACGAACTCGTTTATTTCCCCCGGGCTGTGCAGGTAGCCGTTGGCGAAGATGTTCTCGATGTTAAGCGAAACGTCGGACTTCTCGGCGAAGGGGATCAGCCGGCGAACGGCGTCGCGGGCGCGGCGGTCGCAAACGTCGTGCGGCACGGGCGGCACGTCTTCCAGCCAGGGCACGTAGACCGCGCCGGGCACCACGAGCAGGTCCTTGGTGCCGAGCAGTTCCGCCGCGCGGATCATCTTAACCGCCAGATCGAAACCCTCTTGACGCCGCTTGGGGTCCTCGTGCGTGAGCGAGTAGGGCCAGAAGAGAAACGAACAGACACCGCTGATCTGGATGCCGATCTTCCGGGCCGTCTCGCCGACGGCGCGGATTTGTGCCTCGCCGGCTTGCGGCGACAGGTCGCCTTCCAAGGCGTAGTTCACCTCGACCCCGTCGAACCCGGCGTCCTTGGCAAGTTGGAAGCACTCGGTGAGCGTCATCTTCTTCGGATAGGGAAGCGCCCAGAGATTGATCGACTTCTTCATGTCGTAGCGCTTGCCCGGCGGCGTCGGGCCGGGCTTCGGCTCGGCGGCGTCGGCAGTATCATCGGGCGCCAAACCTTGTGCAGCCATGAACGTGCCGCCCAGCGCCGCGGTGTAAGCCAGCAACTCGCGACGGCTCAGCCCGCCGGCTGTTATCCCACCGGCTGGCGATTGATGGGATTGCGATTGACCATGCTCTTGCCGGGTCATGTTGAAGCCTCCTTCGCATGGGACATTGGGAACATTGTACTCCGCCGCGATTCCCGTTTAGCCGACGGACTTGTCCGCCGTGTACGAACGCGCGGCGGGCAAGCCCGCCGGCTAAACGACGATATCTGACGCCATGAACGGCTACATTCTAGGAGCGCGCGGATGGGGGCGTCAATAGACCGGACGGCGGAGAATGGCTGCTATTGCAGTTCTTTGATCGGCGCGCCGCCTTGCTCGACGTTCTCGGCGGTGAAATAGCGGGAGTCGAGCACGATGCTTTTGGGCACCTCTTCGCCGGCCAGTATCTTCATGGCCGCCTGGATTGCCTCGCGGCCGCCGGTCGGACATTCGAACGTGGCCGCCAGTATGCCCTGCTTCACGTAGGCGATGCCTTCGGAGGGCAAGGCGTCGATGCCGACGAAGATGATATCCTTCGCGCGGCCGACTGCCTTGGCGGCCAGATATGCGCCGTGCGCGCCGGGATCGTTGTGCGCGAAAACGGCGTCGATCCGCTCGTATCGGGGCAAGATCGCTTCCATCTCCTCGCGGGCTTCCGCTTCCCGCCACTGCATGTCGACCTGGAAGATGACTCGGATGCCCGGGTGATGAACAAGCGCCGCGCGAAAGCCGGCGCGCCGGTCCTGGGCCGGCGCGGAAGTCATCAGGCCCTTTAGCTCGATAATCCGTCCCTTGCCGTTAAGCTTCTTGACGAGCCACGTTCCGGCCGCGTGGCCGATCTTTTCGTTGTCGGCGCCGATGAAGCAGGTGTACTTGTCGCCGATCACCGCCCGATCCAACACGACGACCGGAATGCCCGCGTCAAACGCCTTGGCCGTCGGCGCGGTGAGCGGCTGGGCCTCTTTGGGACTTATGATTATCAGGTCGACGCCCCGACTGATGAACCCCTCGACCTGCGCCTGCTGCTTGGACGTGTCGTTCCCGGCGTCCTTGAAGATGACCTTGAGATCGGGGTGCTTCTTGGCCGCCGCCTCGATGTCGGTGTTCATCTGCACTCGCCACGGCTCCTCCAGGTTGCTCTGGCTCATGCCGATCGTGAAGCCCGCTTCTTCCGGCCGTGCTACCGGTTGAACGGGTTGGGGCTCGCTATCCGAACAACTGCATCCGACCGGCAACAAGGTAATCGCCAACAAGGCAATGCGGCAAACGAGCGAAGTTTTTCCATTTAGCGGGCGGGCTTGCCCGCCGTTGTGCGCGAAACGTCTCCGATTTCCCAATTTCAACGGCGGGCAAGCCCGCCCGTTAAATGGTGATTGGAAACGTTCTCCAGCTACACAAGCATCAATAGACATTGCACGATTTCCTTCCGAGACGGGGCGGCTCTATAGGCGGCTCTCAAGATACCCTATCGCCAGCGTTGCGATAAAGATCAATCCGATTTGCGGGATGCTGTGTTCCAAGCCGGTCGCCGCTCGTGTTATACTTCGACTGCGGTCGCTTCGTTGGTCGGCCGTCTGTATGGAGATTGTAGTTCACAAACGCACATTGGCGAGGAGGTGACAATGAGGGTTTTAGGTATTTCCGGCAGTCCGCGGCGAGAGGGTAATACGGAGATTCTTGTTAATGTGGCACTGAAGGCCTTGGCCAAGGAAGGGATGGAAACCGACTTCCTCTCGCTGGCCGAGACGCCCATCGAGCAGCGTATTGCGGGCGACGCCAGCGCCAAATCGGCTGCCGCCGAGGGCTCGCGCGATGATCCGGTGCTGAAGGAGATTATCGATAGATTCCGGCAGGCGGACGGAATACTTGTCGCCTCGCCGGTCTATTTCAGTTCCGCCACGCCGCAAACGATGGCCCTGTTGAATCACGTGGGTTATCTATCGCGGCGGACGGACAAGTTTCTGCGGCGCAAAGTGGGAGCCGCCATTGCGGTGGGACGTCGGGCCGGACAAAACTTCACGATCGCCCAGCTTAACTACTGGTTCCTGCTGAGCGAGATGATCATCCCCGGCTCGACCTACTGGAACATAGGCTTCGGGCTAAAGAAGGGTGATGTGAACGACGACGAAGAGGGAATTAAGACGATCCGCGACCTGGCCGCCAACATGGCCTGGGTGATGAAGAAACTGAATGCGTAGGGCGGCGATGGGTGCCACTGCTGGCTTGTCCAGCAGTGCGAAATGCAATCGCCGCCAAGGCACTGCTGGGCAAGCCAGCAGTGGCACCCGCGCGGTTGGGCAAATCAAGCCCGCTTGTCGACTGCGAGGCTATGCCGCTATAATCGCACTACCAGTTCGGCCGGCGGTGTTTCATGCCGTGAATGGTTAGACAGGAGGTTCTGCCATGCTTAGCCGCAAGTCTTTCTCTCGGCGCCGTTTCTTGAAGCGGGCAAACGGCGTGACGCTCACCTCACCCGAGCACCGGCACGCCATCCAGGCAATCCACGCGGCAGCGGTCGTTAAAATGGGATCCCGACCAGGAGCAAATCATCGGCGACCCGGTGGCAAGCCAGATGTTGGACATACCGAGACGAGAACCCTGGACTTTATGACCGTAAGTTTTTCATGGACCGCGCGAATCGGCCCGAGCGGGCCTTGCGTGGCTTATGTTTCAGCATGACCTAGTAGTCTGTCACATCCTTTTTGATGGACGGTTACAGGGTGCCACTGCTGGCTTGCCCAGCAGTGTCTTGGCGGCGATTGTACTTCGCACTGCTGGACAAGCCAGCAGTGGCACCCATTACTTTGGCCGTGGCAGACTGCCAGACGAACTTTGAGCCGGGTCGTTTCGGCTCGGTAGGAGAAATTTTCATGACTCGATACAGCGTCAGCAGCCGCCGTCACTTCCTGAAGACGGTGACGGCCGCCACCTTCGGCACGCCCATGCTGATCAACTCATCCGCATTGGGCGCCAATCCGCCAAGCGAACGCCTTACGCTCGGTTTCATCGGCGTCGGCAAGATGGGACACGGCCACCTCGGCCGCATGGTTAATCGCTCGGACGTGCAAATCCTGGCGCTTTGCGACGTGCAAGAGTCGAAACGCCAAGCGGCCGCCGAAGTGGTCCGCGGCGCCTACTCCAAGCGCGAGGAGTACAAGAACTCGTACAAGGGCCCCGACCTGTACCTCGACTTCCGCGAACTGATCGGCCGCGACGACATCGACGCCGTGCTGATCGCCACGCCCGACCACTGGCACGCCATTACGGCAATCCAGGCAGTCGAGAGCGGAAAGGACGTCTACTGCGAGAAGCCCATGTCGCTGACAATCGCCGAGGGTAAGGCGATGGTCGACGCGGTGCGCCGCTACGGGCGGGTCTTCCAGACGGGCAGCCAGCAGCGATCGAGCCGCGAGTTCCGCTTCGCCTGCGAAATCGTCCGCAGCGGCCGGATCGGCAAGCTGCTCACCGTCGGCGTAAGCGTGGGCGGCCCGTCGCAGGACTGCTACCTGCCGGCCGAGCCCGTGCCAAAGGGCGTCGACTGGAATATGTGGCTTGGTCCGGCGCCTTGGCGACCCTACAATTCGATACTTTGCCCGCCACCCAGCTTCACGGGCTATCCGCTTTGGCGCAGCTACCGCGACTACTCAGGCGGCGGCATGACCGACTGGGGTGCTCACCATTTCGACATCGCCCAATGGGGCCTTGGCATGGACGGCAGCGGGCCGGTCGAGATTTATCCGCCCGACGGGCAGAACGTCAAACAGCTTACCTACAAGTACGCCAACGGCGTCACCATGACGCACGGCGATGGCGGACGCGGCGTGCTGTTTACCGGCACCGAGGGCAAGGTCGAAGTCTCCCGCGGATACTTGCGAACGTACCCCGACAGCCTGATGCGGCATCCCGTCGGGCCGGGCGAAGTGCATTTGTACAAGAGCCCCGGGCATCACGACGACTGGTTCCGCTCGATCCGCACTCGGCAGAAGCCGATTTGCGACGTGGAGATCGGCTACCGGTCGGTGACTGTCTGTCACTTGGGCAATCTGGCGTACTGGCTGAAGCGGCCGCTTCGCTGGGACCCGGCCAAGGAGCGGTTCATCGGCGATCCGGAAGCCGACCGTTGGCTCGAGCGCCCCAAGCGCTCGCCGTGGACCCTGTGGGCGTAATGTATTCCTTAGCGATGTCCAACAACAACTCCCCTCTCCCTTTGGGAGAGGGGACCCATTGCCACCAAAACACAAATCCGACCAATCCAAGGAGTTTGACCATGAAGTGTTGGAAGGTTCTCGGCGTTGGCTTGCTGGCACTCGTTGTCGGTTCGGCCCAGGCGACGGCCCAAGCGCCGTCGTTCCAGCAGTTGCTCGACCAATCGCTGCCCGGCATGGGCGCGGAAAAGATCCCCGACCGGCAAGTTCCGCAGCAGACGTTCCAAGACGCTTGCTATCAGGTAAGTCGGCCGGGTCGCGAATCCCAACGAGCGGCCGCCTGCACGGCGATTGCCCAGCGCATTGGTCCCGAGACGGCCAAGCCGGCGCGAATCTGGCTGTTGAAGCAGCTTGAATTCATCGGTCGCGGCGAGTGTGTCGACGCGCTGGCCAAGGTGCTCGACGACAAGGACCCGGAGATTCGCGATTGGGCCCGCCGCTCTCTGCAAAACAACCCGGCCCCGGAGGCCAACGACCGGCTGTTGAAGAAGCTCGATACGGCCGAGGGGTTGAGTTGGCAAGTGGCGCTGATCAACTCGCTGGGATGCCGCCGCGACGTGAAGAGCATCGGACCGTTGGCGTTGCAGGTCGCCCACAAGGAGCCGGCCATCGTGGCGGCGGCCGCCAATGCGCTGGGTAAGATCGGCGCGTCGGAGGCGATCAAGCCGGCGCTGTTGGGCCCCAGCCTGCGGAAGACGAACGCCGCCGCGCGCACCGAGGCCATCAACGCCCACCTCTCGAAGCTGCCACCCGCGCTCTGCAACCGGATCGCCGACGCCTACTTCCGCTGCCTCGACCGGCTCATCCGCGAAGGTGAAGCGGACCCCACCGGTCGAGGCCGGGGCAAGCGGCGCGAGGCGGCCGACATCTTCACCCAGTTCGACTCGTTCGAGTTACCCCGCGCGGCCCGGCTCGCCGCGCTTCAGGGAGTGCTGAGGGCCGACTCCAATCGAGCGGCGCCCCTGATCGTCGTCATGCTGGGTAGCAAGAACAAGGACTCCCGCGAGATGGCGGCCGGCTTCATCGCCAGCACTACCGACCCGAACGCCATGAAGGTATTCGTCGAGGCCATGCCCAAGCTACCGCCCGAGGGACAGGTCCTCCTGTTAGCCGGCCTGGCGGCCAAGGGCGACAAGGCGGCCATGCCGGTCGCGCTGGCGGCCGTCAAGAGCCCGAACCCCGAGGTCGAACTGGCCGCCTTCGAGGCCCTGGCAAAGTTGGGCGACGTCTCGGTCGTGTCGCTCTTGATCCAGACGATGTTCTCCGACGGCAGTTCGGCCGGCCCAGCCAGGGAAAGCCTGGCTTTGGTCCATGGCCCGGGCACCGACGAAGCGATAATCGCCGCCGAACAGGCCGAGCAAGATCCGGCCCGACGTGGGATGCTAATCGACGTGCTCAATAAGCGAAGCTCCGGCGCCGCGGCGCCGGTGTTGTTGAAGGAAGCGGCAAGCGAGGATCCCGGGCTGAGCGGCAAGGCGATCGGCGCGCTGTCGAATATCGGCGAACCGAAAGAAGTGCCGGCCTTGGTCAAAATGCTGCTTGCCGCGAAGCTGCCGGAAAACCGCGGCAAACTCGAACGAACCATCTGGCTCATCTGCAAGCGAATCGGAGATCCCCAACAACGAGCCAACCCGGTCCTGCCGGCGCTGGCCGGGGCCAGTGAAGCCGATCTCTGCGTGTTGCTCCCCTTGCTCGGGCGAATCGGCGGCGACAAGGCCCTGGCGGCAATCAAGCCACAAATGGCCAGCAAGAACGCCAAGCTGCAAGAAGCGGCCGTCCGGGCGATCTGCAACTGGCCCGACGACAGCGTGGCCGGCGATCTGTTGAATATCGCCAAGAACCCGCGTAACGATAGTCAACAGATCGGGGCGCTGCGGGCGTACATCCGGGTGATCACGATGCGCGAAAGCAATCCAAACAAGGAGACGCTCAAGAAGTTCGACGAAGTGATGAAGCTGGCCAGCCGGGACGAGGAACGTAACCTGATTCTCAGTCGGGCCTCCGTAATCCGCGACATCGCCACGCTGCGCTGGCTGCTGCCCTACCTCGACAGGCCGGCCCTGGCGACCGATGCCAGTCGGGCGGTCGTCGAGTTGGCCCACCACCGCAACCTCATGCAGCCCAACCACGACGAGTTCATGGCCGCCCTGAAGAAGGTTACCCAAGTCTGCAAGGACCAGGGAATCGTCGCCCGAGCAAAGCGCTACATGGAAGGGCTGTAATACGACTTCCGCTTAACCGCGTTACCGTTCGTGTTGTCACAAGTGGAATACTGGCCTAGCGTTGCGGAAACGCGAAACCTATAAAGCCGCGACCGTTGGTCGCGCACGGGACAGAAGGGTACGCGGTTTTCCAAAACTTCCAGCGCGACCTACACGAACGGTATTGCGCTTAACCGCGTCAAGTGCCACTGCCGTCCCCTTTTTTCTCACAACGATCCCGGTTCCTATCTCCTTTTGAGGCGTCGCCTTTTGAGGGTCGCCTTTTGAGGCGTCTCAGTGCCTTTGTGCCTCCGTGAGACACTCTTCGTGGATCGGGCAGGGAAAGGTTTCAAGCCGGCCGGCAAGCGGATCAGAAGTCGTACCAGAGACCCATGCCGATGAGTTGTTCGTGCTCGTCGACGAACTGGTACGAATCGCTCATGCCGTTGAAGTAGCGCATGCCGAGGCGCATTAGCCGACCGCTCTCGCCGCGCCATTGCCAGCCGGCCTCGACGGCCATGTTGCCGCCGAAGTCGACTTCCTGCCGCAGCCGGCTGTTGATTGCGAAGAAGGGCGCTCCGCGAACGGTGCTGGGCCACATCGAACTGTACTCGATGCCGAACTGGAACTCCCAGGGCTCGCTGCCTTCGTGGGCGTAGTATGCCCAACCCGCCTCCGCGTACAACCGTAGTGAGGTGGTCGGCCGCATGGCAAGTGCCAGAAGAAGCACGTCGCGCGAGTAGTTGATCCGCGTTACGGCGGGATGACTCTCAATGTATTCGTCGCCCAGGTGCGAACTGAGATGGTAGAAGGCAAATTTGCCCTCCCAGATGCCGCGACGAAACGTCAGCGGTAGGCCAAAGCGGAAATCGGAAGCCACCACGTCGCGGCCTTCGTCGAACGCCAGCCGCGGGAAGGCGGCGCCCTCAATGTCCAGTTCGATCCCTTCCGGCCAGGCCGGGTCTTCCGTGCCGTAGCGAAGCAGCGCGGCACGGCCACCCAGCGTTATGTTCCAAAGCCATCCCTGGTCGTGCCCGCGCATCCACGCGCCGCCGATCCGCGGCTCGCGACCGCCGGCCAAATAGGAACGAAACATCAGCCCGTTCGGAGCAACCTGCCAGGCCCAGTAGTCGAAGTCGGGATCGGCAATGATCTCGCCAAGGTGATTGGGCTCCATCGAGCCGGGAACTTCCATGAGGATCGTGTCATCGCCCGACGCATTACTGGCCGGCAACTCCAGGACCTGCGCGGGGGCGACCGTCGGCCAAGCTCCAACGAGCAGCAGCCAACTCAGCCCCCAGCCGAGTGGGGTGTCAAATCGAAACGGCATACAGAATCTCTCAGAGGTATGGGGCCGGCGGTTCCGTGTCACCGGCAAAGCGGCCCCGACAAGGCGGCGTAGTGTAGCGTTTTTCACCCCACCAGGGCAACGGAGATTAGTCAGTGAGCATTCGTCGAAAATAGCGTGTCAGCCCCGTCGTGCATCTGGGGGGTCTGGCTAAATCTGATCGACCGGGTATAATCGGTAATTGTCCCAGCTATGCTCTGAATGACCGTCTCGGACCTCCCATGACCAGTAACGCCCACTCTCCACTCGTTCAGCAACTCCGTGCCGGTTTGGGACCCGATCAGGTCCTTTCGGCCGCCTCGGACCTTATTGCTTACGAGTGCGATGGGTTCACAATCGAGAAGCATCTGCCCGACGCGGTCGTCTTTCCCCGCTCGAGCGAAGAAGTAGCCATGGTCGTAAAGGCCTGCAACCGGCACGGCATGCCGGTGGTGGCTCGCGGGGCGGGGACCAGTCTGGCGGGTGGATGTCTGCCGGTGGGGGGCGGCGTGGTGGTCATGCTCACCCGAATGAAGAAGGTCGTAGAGATCGACATTCGCAACCGGTTGGCCGTGGTCGAAGCGGGAACGCTTAACATCCAGCTTGGCCGGGCACTGGCCGGAACCGGCTATCACTTCGCGCCCGACCCGTCCAGCCAAGGTGCCTCGACTATCGGTGGCAATGTGGCCACGAACGCCGGCGGACCGCACACGCTCAAGTACGGCGTGACCGGCAACCACGTGCTGGGTATCGAGGCCGTGCTTGGCGACGGTTCCATCGTTCGGATCGGACCGCTTGCCGATCCGTCGGGCTTCGACCTGTTGGGCGTGTTGGTCGGAAGCGAGGGCACGCTGGCCGTCATCAGCAAGGTTTGGGTCCGCCTCACGCCCAATCCACAAGACTACCGTACGATGCGCGTCATCTTCGATTCGGTCGACGACGCCACCGGGGCAATCAGCGACATAATCGGGGCGGGCATAATTCCGGCCGCCATGGAGTTGATGGATCGCGGGATCGTGGCGGCGGTTGAGGAGGCATTCCAGTTCGGCTTCCCCCTGGACGCCGAGGCGATCGTGGTAATCGAAGTCGACGGCCCGACCGCCGGATTGGACGCGCGGCAGGAGCGGATCGTCGAGTTCTGCAAGAAGCGCGGCGCCCGAGAGATACTCCAAGCAGCCGACGCCCGGGAGCGCGAGAAGTTGTGGAAGTGCCGCAAGCTGGCCGTCGGCGCGGTCGGACGGTTGAGCCCCAGCTACTGCATCCAGGACGGCGTCGTTCCCCGCACCCGACTGCCCCACATACTACGCCGCATTACCGAGATCGGCGCGGCACACGACATTCGGATCGTCAACGTGGCCCACGCGGGCGACGGCAACGTACACCCGATCCTGTTGTTCGACGAACGCGACCGCGATCAGGTCGACCGCGTGCTGGCCGCCGGCCGCGAGCTAATCGACGAGTGCATCCAGTGCGGCGGTAGCGTGACGGCCGAACACGGGATCGGCGTCGAGAAGATCGAGTTCATGAGCCGGCTCTTCGACCGATTCGACCTGACGGCAATGAGCCGGGTTCGCCAGGCTTTCAACCCGGCCGGCGGGCTCAACCCGGGAAAACTGATACCAGAGGAGTGAGGGCTTAGACATCTTCCACGTCCGTTTAGCCGGCGGGCTTGCCCGCCGCGTTTGCGTGGGAGTGTATTGCCACCGCCCAACACGGCGGGCAAGCCCGCCGGCTAAACAATTATCGAAAACGACGACAACCCCACGGCACCCTGACCAGTCCACCAACCGTGACCAAGCCTGACCAAATTCTTCCGTTAACCGAGACCGTCGAGCCGGCCGACGAGGCCGCCGTGGTGGAGTTGATCGGCGCCGCCCACGACGCCGGCACGCCCGTCTACCCGATCGGTGGCCGAACCAATCTGGCTCGCGGCACCAAAGCCGATCGGCCGGGCATCGGGCTATCGACCGTGAAGTTGAATCGGCTGGTCGATCATGCGGCGCGCGACCTGACCATTACGGCCGAGGCCGGCGTGACCGTCGCCCAATTGGCCGAACAACTGGCCGCCGAGAATCAACGCCTGCCGATCGACGTTCCTCGGGCCGATCGAGCCACGCTCGGCGGACTGGTGGCCGCCAACGTCAGCGGGCCGCGACGCTACGCCCTGGGAACCATGCGCGACTACGTGATCGGCTTTCGGGCCGTGGACGGGACGGGCATGCCGTTTGCCGCCGGCGGTCGGGTCGTGAAGAACGCGGCAGGGTACGATCTGGGACGCTTGATGACCGGCTCGCTGGGCACGCT
>CAZDHN010000006.1:13644-27573 GCA_964505115.1 uncultured Planctomycetaceae bacterium | reverse complement strand
CCCGACTTCCCCGTCCGCCTGGCTGGTTACGCGGGCCGAATGGACGAGGCCGGCGAGGTGGCCGAGCGGCTTTCGGGCAAGGCCCTGGCCATCGGCGGCGATGGGGGCGGCGGCGATGGGGGCGACGGGCCGGCCGTACTAATCATGCTGGATAATTGCAGCGCGACGGCCAAGCTGACGCAAGACGTTGCGGCCCGGCTGAAGGAGAAAGCCGGCGTCAACCCCGAGCGTTGCGTGGTGGTGTCGACTCACGATCATTCCGCCCCCCTGCTTCCCGGATTCGCCGGTTGGCACTACACCAAGGCAATGCCACCGGAGCATTTGGCACACATGAATCGGTATTTGCGCGAACTGACCGATCGGCTGGAGAAGGTGGCACTTGAGGCGCTAGCCGCGCGCAAGCCCGGCCGTCTGGCTTGGAGCCAGGGCGTAGTCAAGTTCGGCTGCAACCGGCGTCGCTTGGAGAACGGCAAGTGGGTTGGGTTCGTGCGGGGCACCGAGTCCGACGCGCCGGGCCCGGTCGACCACGATCTGCCGATGCTGCGCGTAACCGACCTCCAGGGCAAGCTCGTCGGCGTGGTTGCCAACTACGCTTGTCACTGCACGACGACTCGCGGCAACTTCAACGAGATTCACGGCGACTGGGCCGGCTACGCGCAGAAGGCCATCCAGGCCGATCACCCGGGGACGGTGGCCATGATCACAATCGGTTGCGGGGCCGATGTCGGCCCGTATCCGGGCGGAACGATCGAAATAGCCCAACAATACGGCCGTGAACTTGCCGACGAGGTCAAGCGGCTGCTTGGGGGCGAGTTCAAGCCGCTCGACCCCAAGTTGAGCGCCCGGCGGAAGACCATCCAGGTGCCCTTGGGCGCGTTACCCAGCCGGGAAGAGCTTCAGCAACGGGCCGATAACAAGCATCTTCGCTTGGGGGCGCGCGACGTGGCTCGCCATTTCCTGGGTATCATTGATCGCGACGGGGCGTTGCCTAAATCGTTCGACTATCCGATCACCACCTGGAGCTTTGGCGACGATCTGGCCATGGTCTTCCTGCCCGGCGAGGTGACCGTCGACTACGCCCTGCGGTTGAAGCGTGACTTGGACGGCTCGCGGCTTTGGGTGACGGCCTACGCGAACGCGATGCCCTGCTACATCTGCTCGAAGCGATTATTAGACGAGGGCGGCTACGAGGTCGATTCGTCGATGGTTTCCTACGGTCAGCCCAGCCGCTTGGCGGCGGAAGCCGAGGACAAGATCGTTGGCGAGATCAAAGGGCTCATCCCGGCAGCCTTTGCGAGATAGCCCGCCGTTGAAACGAAACGTTGAGCTCACGGCGTGAAATACCCCGGCTAGCCGCAATACTGTTCGTGATTCACTGTTAGCCCGGTCGCCCGCGACCGGATTGTGCGGCGGATTCCCCGGTTTTCCGGTCGCAGGCGACCGGGCTAACATCAATTCCCGCGAAACACGAACAGTATCCCGGCTAACCGGGGAGCTTGCGAATGTCGGCGTAGTCGCCGCTTTCCACCAGGCCGGGAAGCCGCCCGAAGGTGTCGATCAGTCGGACGGCCGCCTGCTTGGGGCTCGGCATTTCCCAGGTGCCCCGCTTAGCGCGCAGTGCATTGAGGGCGGGAAACCGCTCGTCCGGCGGCATGGAACAGAGCATATCGGGCATTATCGTGTCGATCACGCCGGGAGCCAGGGCGCAGAAATGCGTCTCGGGGCGCTCGTGGGCGTATAGCTTGGTCAGCATGTTCAAGGCTGCCTTCGAGATCGAATAGCCGGCAAAGCCGCGATGGCCGTTGATCGAAGCTCCCGTCGAGATGGCGACCACCTGGCCGACCGTTCTTCCCTGGGAGAAGAGGGCGTCGATCACCGTCTTGTTCGCCCAGAGATTGATCTCCATGACCTCCTTCATGTCGTCCAGACCGACGTTGGCCATGTCGTCGAAGCGGCCCATGACGCCCGCGTTGAGCACGGCAAGGTCCAGGCGGTCCAAGCGGCCGAGGAGTTGCGAGATGATCGTGGGGATGCGAGCGTGATCGTGCAAGTCCAGGGCCGCATGGAGGAACTCGTCCTGCTCGACGAGATCGGTCGGCGTACGCCGGCTCAGACCGTACACCCGCCAACCGCGACGAAGATACTCCTCGGCCAGGGCGTGGCCTATCCCGGAACTTACGCCGGTGATGAAGACGCTGCTCATTGTTATGTCCCAATCTTCGTTATGTCCCAATCTTCGTTCGGGTTGCCAGACGGCGTGGTTCAATCCTCGAACACCGCGACCACGGGCGCGTGGTCCGACGGCTTTGGGCCTTTGCGCTCCTCGCGATCGATCTCGGCGGTTGTACAGCGTCCGGCCAGCGATTCGGTGGCCAGGATGTAGTCCAGGCGCAGACCATCGTTCTTCGGAAAGCCCAGCCTCCGGTAGTCCCACCACGAGTAGAGACCGCCCTCGGGATGGTGCTGCCGAAAGACGTCCGTCAGGCCCCATTCCAGGAGCGGCTCGAAGGCCCGGCGGACGCTCCGGTGGCAGAGCACGCTGTTGCCCCACTCGGCCGGTCGAGCCACGTCCTTATCGTCCCGGGTAACGTTGAAGTCGCCGCAGAGCAGTAACGGTTTGTCAGGGCTAAATCGGGTTGCCAGATGTTCGCGGAGGCTTTCCAGCCAGCGGAGCTTGTACGAGTACTTCTCCGAGCCTACCGTGTCGCCGTTGGGTATGTAGGCGCTGAAGATCGTCACCCCGTCGATTTCGGCCGAGACCAGCCGCGCCTGCGGATCATCCAGCCCCGGCAACCCCGGGTTTACGTTGCAGGGCTCAACCCGGCTGAGAATCGCCACCCCGTTGTAGGTCTTCTGCCCATGGACGGCCGCGTGGTAGCCGGCCTCCCGAATCGCGTCGTGGGGAAACACCTCGTCGGTCGCCTTCAATTCTTGCAGGCAGAGCACGTCCGGCCGGACCTTCTGGAGCCAGGCCAGCAATCGCTCCAGCCGGGCACGGATCGAGTTAACGTTCCAGGTGGCAATCTTCATAACGCGGATCATATATTTGGTGACGGGGTGGCGCTGTTGGTCAGGCTTTGAGCTATGAGCTATGAGCCAGGGAAGAGCGTGGCTTGCGAAAGGCTCAAGGCTCAAAGCTCAAAGCTCATGGCTCACCATGATACGCGGCCGGCACATAACTGGCAACGGCACAAGCCGAGTTGACACTGCCCGCCCAAGCCACGGTACTCGTGAAGATTCCCACTAGCGACCGGAATCAACCGCTTGATCTGGCCTACACCGTCAGCAACTTTCTCGTCGCGCCCGGCGAGGGGTTGCCGGTCGTCCTTAGGGTGCCCGGACCTTAGCGATCTCACGTCACGGGTTGGTCAGGTTGGGAGCCCAAAGCCTTTCGCGTTTCGTCGGCGTGCTGCCGGAAGCGGGGAAGCTCTTTTTCACCGCCTCGCGAAGCTGCCGGGAAAGCTCGGCGATGGTTTCCGCGTGGGCGGGATCGTCGGCCAGATTACGCAGTTCCCGGGGGTCGGCTTCGTGGTCGTAAAGTTCGCGGCCCTTGTCACCCTCGGCCCATTCCGTGTAACGCCAGCGCGGCGTTCGCAATGTGTAGCCGAAGAAGCGACCTTCTTTTCGACCACCACGGGGAACCTGACTGAGTGCCCAACCGCGGCCCGTGGCGTCCGGATTCTTCAGCATGGACACGAGGCTCTGGCCTTGCAGATTCTTCGGGGCCTTTACCTTGCAGAGGCCGGCGAGCGTCGGATAGAGGTCGATCAGGCCGACCGGCGTCTTGCAGACGCCGCCTTTCACACCCACCCCCGGCGCGGCGATAATCAACGGCACCCGGGCGCTCTCCTCGAAGAGGCTCATCTTCTGCCAAAGGCCGTGCTCGCCCAGGTGGTATCCGTGGTCGCTGGTAAAGACGACGATTGTGTTTTCCGCCAGTCCGTTCCGTTGCAGGGCGTCCAGGACGCGGCCGACCTGCGCGTCCATGAATGTCGTGCTGGCGGAGTAGGCCTGCACGCACTCGCGCCGCAGTTCGTCCGTCAACTTGTCTTGCTCTCGCTTGTAGCTACCCAGCGCGGGGACCGGCAGGTCGGCCTGATCTTCCTTCACGCCTTGCACCACGGGCATCTGCTGCTTGGGGTATCGCTCGAAGTACGGTTTCGGGGCCACGTAGGGCGTGTGGGGCCGATAGAATCCCACGGCGAGGAAGAACGGTCGGTTCTTTTGGCGAGCACAGCGCTCCAAGACCCACTCGGCGTCGGCGGCAAGCAGACCGTCCGTATGGTATTCGTCGCTTTTGGGCGAGGCATACCAGCTCAGCGTGCCGCCGAATCGTCCAGGCACGAGGCTGAAGATATCCGGCTCCTCCTCCAGCCGATCACAACCCGCCGGATTCAGTTCCAATTCCCAGGACCCGGGATCGTCGTGGCCGTTGGTGCCCACCGACTTCGGCACGTTGTAGTGATACAACTTTCCGATGCGGCCGGCGAAGTAGCCTTCCAGCCGGAAGGCTTGCGGCAGACTGTGATGCGAGGGGATCGTCTGCCGGAAGATTTGGCTGTTGGCCAGGATGCCCGTGCTGTTCGGGTAGAGTCCCGTCAGCATCGAGTTGCGACTCGGCCCGCAAAGCGGGAACTGGCAATATGCCCGCTCGAACCGAACACCCCGGGCGGCGAGCCGGTCGATATTCGGCGTTTTGACGAACTGGTGGCCATAACAGCCGATCGAGTTGTTCAAGTCGTCCGAGATCAGGAAGAGGATGTTGGGCCGGGCCGGCTCCTTCGCAAAGGCCGAGACGGCAAGAGACACGCAGGCCAAGGCGGCAAACAGTGCGGTCAGCGGTTTCATGGGAGTTGCTCCGTTGGCTGGGGGAATGGATTGCGGTTACATGGTCGGGGGAAACGGCCGACGGCGCGGCCGAAAAGCGCGCCGGCAACGGAAATTTTCCAGCGCGACAGCTTAATTGATGGACGCATGCTTCAGCGGCACAACAATTCCAATTGTCTGCCGTTTGCGGGTTCGAATTGTCAAGCAAGCAGACAGCGGCGGTATACTCCTCCAGTACAAACGAACATATCAGAGCGCGCGGCTAATTTCAATATCTGAAATTGTGCCACCCACTTCGACATTCATTCTTCGGCGGCGAAGGACCGCAAACGGCCCTGCCGTCCCATATTTCGATAGCGAGGCGCATTGGGCCATGCACGAGCAGGTTCCGAAACAAGCGATTTGGATAGCTCGGCTGGCCTCAAATCGATATCTCGGCGGAATAGACGGCTCGACGAACTCCCTTCACGCAGTGTAAGCTGGCAGTGTAAGCTGATTGACGTAATGCTGTTTTGCATCCGCCGGCTGGACGAATTGACCACGCGAAGGGATTCTCAGAAATGAATTGCCCAGGACACCCAAAAATGTCGATCTGGCCACGCGCCTTGGCGGGCTGCCTGATGGTCGCCGCTTGTGGCTCCTGCGCGCCAAAACAAGAGGAGAAAATCACGGTGAATAACGAAACGCCAATAGACGAGCCGGCTCGGACCGAGACAGCCACCTTCGGGGCCGGATGTTTCTGGTGCGTCGAGGCGGTCTTTCTGGAACTTGACGGCGTGCTTGGCGTCGAGTCGGGTTACTCGGGCGGAACCGTGCCGAACCCGACCTATGAGCAGATCTGCACGGGCGCGACCGGACACGCCGAAGTTTGTCGAATCAGTTACGATCCGGCCAAGATCGGTTACGAGGATTTGCTCGATGTTTTTTGGACAACCCATGATCCGACGACGCCCAATCGTCAGGGCGCCGATCTCGGCATGCAGTACCGATCGGTAGTTTTCTATCACAACCAACGGCAGAAGGAACTGGCCGACAAATACAAGCTGAAGCTGACCGCGTCGGGAGCTCTCCAAGCCCCGATCGTCACGGAAATCGTGCCGGCCGCCGAGTTCCATAAGGCCGAGCAATACCACCGGGACTACTATCGCAACAATCCAGGGCAGGGCTATTGCCGTGTAGTCATTGGGCCAAAGCTGGAGAAGGTCAGAAAGGTCTTCAAGGACAAGCTGAAGAAGAACGACTGACCGCTCGTTTCACGCGCGGCGGACAAGTCCGCCGGCTAAACGAAACTGGTCGCACAACAGTGTGTTTCACGCCGTGAACGGTTACGAAGAAGTGTGCGAGGGACAGGTCTGGGCGAGCAGCGTTTCGGAGTAATTCATAAGAGAACGTAGATTCACGACATTGACCCGTGCCTGGAGTGCGGTGTAAAAGGAAGGAATGGTCGTCGACCGGCGAAGGGTGGGGTCCGATCTTGCGTTGATTCCACGTTCGAGGCACTCTTCTTCGCTTGGCAATCTCAATCGAGCAAGGAATGACTCATGCTCAGGCAATCCGCGAGCGAGAAAGCCGGCTCGACCGGTTCGCGACGTTGGAGGGCCTTCGCACGGCACGGTTTTACGCTCGTCGAGTTGCTTGTCGTGATAACGATCATCGGGATCCTTATCGCGCTATTGCTTCCCGCCGTGCAGGCCGCCCGCGAGGCAGCCAGACGAATGCAGTGCTCGAACAATCTCAAGCAGATCGGCCTGGCACTGCACAACTACGAGAACGCCCACGGCGCGCTGCCGCCGGGGTCGTTTTTCTTCACTTCCGGCGCCGGTGCCAATAAGGGGTCGATCCTGGTTCACATTCTGCCCTTCATCGAGCAACAAGCGATCTTCGACGCCTTCGACTTCAAGCAGCCGGACATCAGTGGGCAGTGTTTTCCCGGCACGACCAGGGAGATCCGCTCGACGGTAATTGCAGCCTACATCTGCCCCAGCGACAATCACGGCGGCACGTTCACCGTTCCCGCCTCGGACGGCTGGTGGATCGGCACGGGACGCGAGGTCGGCCTGCACAACTACTCGGCTTCCGGCGGCCCGGACTACCTGGCCAATAACTCCGGCTGCTCCTGCTCCGAGAGTTGGAACAGCTTTGCCTTGGGCTACTACTACGACAGCACCAACTGGGCCGGCGCCTTCAACCGAATGGGGATAAGCTGCCGCTTCGTCGATATATCCGACGGGCTGTCCAACACGATCTTCTTCGGCGAGGTCCGCCCGCTCTGTTCGATTCACGCACAGCGGGGCTGGGAAGGCTCCTGTAACGGCTGCGGATACCACTCGACGATCGTCCCCATCAATTACGACACCTGCCGTCGGGAAGCTTCGGGCGACAACTGCCAGCGACACTGCAACTGGCACACCTCGGCCGGGTTCAAGTCGGCCCATCCCGGCGGCGCCGAGTTCCTCTTCGGCGACGGAGCCGTAAGACTCATTCCCGAAACCGTCGACCACCAAACATACCAATACCTTGGAGCCAAAGCGGATGGTGAGCCCGTCGCAATCAACTTCTAGCAGTCTGTCGAAGCAGGGTGCCAATGCTGGCTGGCCCTGGGTGCCATTGCTGGCTTGTCCAGCAGTGCCAAGCACGAACCCCGCGAATACACTGCTGGGCAAGCCAGCAGTGGCACCCAGCTTGGCCCGGCTCGCCCTGGCCTTGCTGATGCTCGTCGCCGTCGGCTGCGGTCGCCAAGGTCCGACGCTCCTGCCCGTGTCGGGCGTGGTTACACTCGACGGCCGGCCGGTGGCCGAGGCCGGGTTGATCTTCACGCCGGTCGAGGAAGGTCCCGTCGCCAGCGGCTCCACCGACGCCCAGGGAAGATTCCAACTCCGCACGGTCAACGAATTCGGCGCGGTGGCGGGCGAGCATCTCGTGACCGTGACCAAGCAGGAGACGACCGGGTTGGGTGATTTCGGCGCCGTTGGGCCCGAGGGTGTCAAGACGATTTGGCACGTGCCCGAGAAGTATAGCAACCGGAAGACCTCGGGCCTGCAATACACCATCGGTCCCGACAGTGACAACGACACCGTCAGAATCGAGTTGTCGTCGAAGTAGTTGCCGTTACGCAAAGACCGTAGGTTATGCTTCAGCATAACGTATTCGTGAGGAGCGATATGCTGAAGCATAACCTACCTGCTTTTTAGTACAAAACCCACATCCGCCCACCATGAGGAGAATACCATGAGAACCGAAAACTTGTTCCACGTCGTTGCGATTGCCGTATTGCTGCTGACCCCGCGACTGGCCCCGGCGGCCGATCCGGCCGCGCCCCAGTACCTGGCCGACGATCAGGCGGATCGCATCGTCTCGGTGCTCCAGGGCTGGGGAACGCTGGGCACGAATACGGCGGTGCGGCCCACCAAGGGCGAGCCGATGCCGCTTCGCATCAAGGATAAAACCTACAAGCGCGGGCTGGGCCATCACGCCAGCGGCCAGATCGTCGTTGATTTGGAGGGCTTGTACCGCACGTTCGAGGCCGAGATCGGCATTCAATGGCAAGGCGGAAAAAACACGGCCAGCGCGATCTTCCAAGTCTTCGTCGACGACGAGAAAGTGTTCGACAGCGGAGTGATGGGCGAGCCGGACGCGCCGCGCAAGGTCTCCATTCCCGTCGAGGGCGCGGAGCTTCTGCGCCTGGTCACCACCGACGCCGGCGACGGCATAATCTGCGATTGCACCAACTGGGCCGACGCCCGCCTGATCCCCGACCCTAAGGCCGCCGGCCGAACACCGGCCAAAGGGCTGAACATCACCCCGTTCGGCCGCGTGGTTACCTGGGATCCGAAGCGCAGCGAAGGTACGAAGGCCGGCCGCGTCGCGGAATTCCCGGCCGAGGACGTGATCTTGCACCGCGAGTTGGTGTCCGCCGCGGACGGCTCGTACACGGTGCCCACCAACGCGGAGGGGACGGGCTGCCTGGGCCTCTACTGGGTCGAGCAGCGAATGCCACGTTACCTGGTTCTCGAGTTCGCCGACCCGACCCTGGCCCCGCCGGCCGAGAAGGTCAAGCTGCAAGCCTGGACCGGCGAATCGGAGTGGCAGGGTAACTGGCAGGATATCGAAGCGTCGCCCACCAAGGCCGAGAACCGCTGGGTCTACCGGCTGGGATACAAGGACACGCCGCGCGGAACCCAAAAGATCCGCTGGATCTTCCCGCCGGTGACCAAGCCGCTCGTGCTCAAGGGCTTGGCGGCCTACTCGCGAACGACCTGCAAGACAGTCACCGTGAGGATCGAATCGCAACGGCCGGCGGCCGACGGAAACATGCCGATCGAAATCCACAATGGCGAGATACTGGAGGGCCCCGAAGGCGGTTCGTCGACGAGTTGTACGTGGAAGACGGAGAACCCGCTGCTGCTGAAGGTCCGCTACAGCAGGCCCAGCCCGATTAAGGTCGACCAAACCGTGCTGACGTTCCATCAGGGCGAGATTCCGTTCGGCGTGGCTCTCGAGGACCTGCTGGCCGCCGACTGCATCCACGTGCCCCACGCCGGGCTGTTCATCACCCGGGTTCCCGTGCCGATCACGCTGGACAAGTACCTCAAGCAGATTGCCCAGCGCCGAACGATGCTCGACCGGGTCCGGCAGCTTCCGGATCAGAGCTTCCCGCGAGCCATGGCAAAGGTCCACAACCCGGTGCAGGACATGGGCCCGATGCTCGTCTCGCTGGCCTGCGACAACCGCAAGTTCACCGTGCATCGCAACGGCACGATCAACTTCCGGGTAACCGACCGAGCGGACGGCAACTACAAGTCGGTTGTCTTCCGGATAGGTCTGAACATGGCCGAGATGGATTGCGCCCAGCTTCGCCCCTGCTTTGGAGACGGTAAGATCAAGAAAGTGACTCGCCACCTCGACGGCGGCTGGCTGCCCATGCCCGTCACCACCATCGACGACGCCGGGCTCATCTGCCGCCAGCGCAGCTACGTGGCGCCGGTCGACGAGCGCTCGGCGGACGGTGCTCCCGCCTGGCTACGGCGTCGGGCGGTGTGCGTGGCCGAGTACACGATCGAGAACAAGCGTCCCCAGGCGGCCGACGCCCGACTGACGCTCGCGCTCTCCGAGAACGCCGCCAAGAACAAGGCCGTCCAGTGGAAGCAAACGGACGGCGGGGGCGTGGCCATGCTGGGTGGTCGGCTCTTCGCGTCGCTCGACGCCGCCGGGGCGAAGCCGCTGGTCGGCTCTATCGAGTCGGGTACGTTCCGACTGGCGGGCAAGCTGCCGGCCGGGGGCAAGGCCCGACTGGTAGTTTTCCTGCCGGCCTGGAACGCAACTGCTTCCGACGCGGCCACTGAACGGGAAGACTGACTGGGCAAAACAGTTGGAGGCCTACTGGACCGATCTGTTCGTCCCGGCAATGCAAGTCGAACTGCCCGACCCGCTGCTGACAAACGTCATCCGCGCCTCGCAGGTCCACTGCATGTTGGCCGCCCGCAACGAAGAGAACGGTGCCCGGGTGTCGCCCTGGATCGGTTCCGATCGGTACGGGCCGTTGGAAAGCGAAGCCAACGCGGTGATTCGCGGCATGGACATGATGGGCCAAACCGACTTCGCCCGACGCGGGCTGGAATTCTTCATCAAGCGTTACAACGAACAGGGTTTCCTGACCACGGGCTACACGATCGTGGGTACGGGCGAGCATCTCTGGACGCTGGCCGAGCACGTCGACCGAACGCAGGGCCAACAGTGGTTCAAGGCGGTCGCTCCGGAGGTCGCCCGAGTCTGCCGCTGGGTAATTCAACAACGGGCCAAAACCAAGCGGAAGGACATTCACGGCCAAATTCTACCCCAGTACGGACTGATGACACCCGGCGTAAGCGCCGACTGGCGGCGCTTCTGTTACCGGTTCTTCAACGACGCCGAGTATTGTGCCGGGCTGCGCGAGGCGGGCCGCGTATTGGCCCAGGTTGGTCATGCCGACGCTCCGGCCATCCGCAAGGAGGCGGAGGTGTATCGTGACGACATCCTGCGCACTTACCGCTGGAGCCGGGGCCGGTCACCGGTCGTGCCGTTGGACAGCGGTGCCTGGGTTCCGTACTATCCCGGCATGCTCTTCTGCTTCGGCCCGATCGAGGGCTTCTTGCCCGGCGAGGACGGCAACCGAAGCTGGTGCTACGGTATCGAGTTGGGCGCCCACCACATGGCGGCCACGGGCGTACTGGATCCGAAGTCGGACGAAGTCGGCTGGATTTGCGACCACATGGAAGACGTGCAGTTCCTCCGCGACGGCATGGGTGATTATCCGGAAGAGACCAATCGGGAGGCCCCGTTCGATCTGGGCGGCTTTGCCAAGGTGCAGCCTTACTACGCCCGACACGCCGAGGTACTGGCGCTTCGCGACGACGTGAAGCCGTTCATTCGCTCGTACTTCAATGCGATCCCCTCGCTGTTGAGCGAGGAGATACTCTCGTTCTGGGAGCATTTTCACAATCGGGGCGGGTGGAACAAAACGCACGAGACGGGCTGGTTCCTTTGCCAGAGCCGGATTATGCTTGTCGAGGAGCGGGGCGAGCAGTTGTGGCTGGCGCCGTTCGTAACCACTCACTGGATGGAACAGGGCATGAAGCTGGCCGTGAGCAACGCGCCCACGCGGTTCGGCAAGGTCGGCTTCGCGATCAACTCGTCGGTCGACAAGGGCTTCATCGAGGCCCAAATCGAGCCGCCCGCACAAGCGCCGCCCGACGGCCTGGTCATCCGCCTCCGCCACCCCAAGGGCAAGCCGATCCGCGCGGTCACGGTTAACGGCAAGCCACATCGCGAGTTCGACCCCGCAAAGGAGTGCGTAACAATCAAGCCGACAGCGGAGCGGATAACGGTTCGGGCGGAGTACTGAAGCGGTATTTTCAACCACACGGGTACGTTTGCCGACAGGGTGCCACTGCTGGCTTGCCCAGCAGTGTGAGGTACAACCGCCGCGAAGCACTGCTGGGCAAGCCAGCAGTGGCACCCGGCGGAGAATCTAGCCTTCAAGGAGCGGCGAGCAGTGAGCGAAGACAAAATCGCCTTGGCCTTCATGGCGCATCCGGACGATGCGGAGTTCACTTGTGCCGGCACGCTGGCGCTGCTGCATGAACGCGGCTGGGAGATTCACATCGCCACGATGACGCCCGGTCAGGCGGGCTCCGAGGAACTCGGGCCAGAGGAGATCGGCCGGATTCGGCGGGCCGAGGCGAGCCGATCGGCCACGCTCTTGGATGGTGCGTATCACTGCCTGGAATGCGAGGACGGCTTCATCGCCATGGACCGGCCGACCAAGACGGCCGCCGTGGCATTGATCCGCAAGGCGCGGCCCCGGGTCGTCTTCGCCCCCAGCCCGGTCGACTACCTCTACGACCACGAGATCACCAGCCTCGTCGTGCGCGACGCCGCCTTCTGGTCGGGCGTACCGAACCTGAAGACCGAGGGCTTCGCTCCCTTCCGGCCCTGCCCGACCTTATACTATGCCGATCCGACCGAACTGAAAGAGCCGCTGGGTAACGTCGTCCGGCCGGGTATCGTCGTGGACGTCGGCGGCGTAATCGACGTCAAGACGGAGATGCTCAAGTGCCACGCCAGCCAGCGCGAGTGGCTATTGAAGCAGCACGGCATGGACGAGTACGTCCAGGCGATGAAGAATATGAGTGCCGCCCGGGGCCGGTTGATTGGGGCTGAGTTCGGCGAAGGGTTCAGGCAACACCTGGGCCACGGCTACCCGGCCGACGACCTGCTGACCGCGGAACTGGGCGAGTTGGTCCATCTGGCATGACGGAAAGTTGCCGGGTGCCACTCTGCTGGCTTGTCCAGCAGTGCAAAAGACAACCGCCGTGAGGCACTGCTGGGCACCCTGCGCAGCCCTCGGGCCGACGACGTAGCGCAGACCACCAGCAACCGCGAGGAACACCGCACGTGAACGTGAACATCTACGACATCCTCACCTTGGCCGCGTACTTCGTCGTGCTACTGGGGGCCGGGTTTTGGAAGGGACGCGGGAAACGGGGCACGTCGGCGCAGTACTTCGTGTCCAAGGGCACCCTTCCCTGGTGGGTTATCGGTGCGGCGTTCGTGGCCACGGGCATGAATACCGAGCAGCTCATCGGCCAGAACGGCATGGCCTATCGGATCGGTTTGCCGCTGCTGAACATCTACTTCATTGTCTTCGCCGTCTACTCGCTGCTGATCTTCATCTTCCTGCCGGTCTACCAGCGTAACGGCATAATGACCATGCCCGAGTACGTCCGCCGCCGCTTCCCCGGCAAAAGCGCCGATGTGTTCACGGTCATGCTGCTGCTGAGCTATGTGTTTCTCAATCTGGCGGTCGTGTTCTACGGCGGGGCCAAGCTGCTGGAGGTGGTTGTCGGGCTGGATATCTGGTACGGCGTCGTTCTGCTGGGCGTGATTGCCGGCATCTACACGATGTACGGAGGCATGGCGGCCGTCTCCTACGCGGCCGTCTTGCAGTTCGGCATGATCTTCGTGGCTGGGGCCGTGCTGTTCGGGCTGGGTTATTCGCGGCTACCCAACGGCTGGAGCGACGTGGTGGCCGCTTCGCCCTGCGGATTCCACCTGATCAAACCGCTCAATTATCCCGAACTGCCCTGGCTGGCCATGCCGGCGTCGCTTTTTGGATTGCAGCTCTACTACTCCTGCATCAACCAATCGCTCGTGCAACGCTGCTTCGGCAGCAGAACCCAATGGGACGCGCGAATGGCGATCATCTTCGCCGGGTTCTTCGTGGCGCTGCGGCCGTTCGTGGAGATACTGCCGGGCATGATCTGCCGGGCGCTGGCCGTGGTCGATCCTCGCTTCGACTTGGGCGACCAGTCGATCGACAACATCTTTCCGCTGCTGGTAAAGGAGCTCATTCCGGCCGGAGTCCGGGGCCTGATTCTGGTCGGCATCCTCTCGTCCGTCATGTCTACGATTGCCGCCTTGCTGAACTCCATCTCCACGTTGTTCACCATGGACATCTACAAGAAATGGATCCACCAAGATGCCGACGAACACGAATTGGTAAAGGTCGGCACGGCGGCTACCTTCGTGCTGATGGTCTTCTGTATCGCCTATTCTCCTTTAGTG
>CAZDHN010000006.1:0-13634 GCA_964505115.1 uncultured Planctomycetaceae bacterium | reverse complement strand
TATTCAACTACTTCCAGACCGGGGCGGCCTACTTCGCCGTGCCCATCGCCACCGTGTTTCTCTTCGGCTTCTTCTGGAAACGTGCCACGGCGGCCGCCACCCTGTTCACGCTATTGACCGGAATCCCGCTCGGATTCGCCATGGCCTGGCTGCTGCCGGCTCTGCTTCCGGAGGACACGGTGGCGCGGTTCGCGCTGAACAACCGTTACATTGTCTCGGGCATCACCCAGCTTGTTTGTGCCGTGTTGTTCGTGGCAATTAGCCTCTGCACGCGACCCGAGTCGCCAGAGCGGATACGCCCTTTGTTGTGGTCGTTCGACTGCCTGTTCCTGTCGAAAAGCGAGCCGCGGCGCCCGTTCTGGCAGTCTACCACCCCGTGGTGGTGCTCGTTCGTGGCCCTTTACTTGCTGCTGTACTGGTGGCTCTGGTAGACTGGAACCAGCTAGGGCCGCAACCGGCAGTTCGGGCCATAACCGGCGAGTATCCATGAGTTGCGAACAGTCAGTTCAATCGACGGCACGGAATCTGGCCAATTGGCTAACGACTCGCGTGTTGGAGAACATCGCCGGCGCCTCGCCGGAAACCGTTTTGTCGGGCAGGGCTATCCCCGCGCGGTCGTCCGGCCGGCGCCGCTTCCCGCGGATCGATGCCTATTACGACGAGTACCTGGGCCACCAGCCCGAGGAAGGCGATTTGCCCGGCCACTATCACTCCTGGCCCGAGTTGGCCACGACCCTGGAAGGTCGGCTGAACGTGATTATCGGCTCCCAGGTCTACGAATCGCGTCAAGGCGACTGGATGGTCTTCGCGCCGGGGCTTTCTCACACGGAATGCCACCTGACGTCGCGGGCCGGCTATCGCTTGCTCTGGTTCGTGTTGCTGCCGGACGGCCAGGTCGGATTCCACCAGACCTGTTACAGTCGGTCGGGCGGTTATCACGTGGAAAATGCTTGCCGGCTGCACGACGTTCCGCCGGATATCATCAGTGGGGTACTCAGCCTTTGCAGCGCCCCTTGGGATCCGCTTGAAGAAGCCCGTTGGAGGCTGCTGAAGCTGGTCAACTGGTGTCTGACCGGCATGATGGACGAGGTAACCCAGACCGCGCAATCTTGCCATCATCTGGTTGCCGAAGTACGGGCGATTCTGGAAGACGAGACCGGTCGCCCACCCACCGTTGCCGAACTGGCCAATCAGGTGGGCCTGTCGCCCAACTATCTGTCGAACCTCTTTCGCCGTCACACGGGCCGCACGATCCGGCAATTCGTGCAGCATCATCGAATCGAATTGGCCAAGCAACACCTGGCCGATCCGTCCCGAAACATCAAACAGATAACACGCAGTCTGGGGTTCGCCACGCCGCAGCACTTCACATACGTCTTTCGCCGTGTCACCGGCGTTACTCCCGCCGCTTACCGGCAGCAACTCCTTGATCAGTCCGGCGGCAACCCGTAGCGTGACGCACCAAGTTGCGCGATTCAGCCGAGCGCGCATCTCTTACGCTTGGATTTCTGAGTTATTTAGCGGCCGGGCTTGCCCGGCGCGTTGGGAACATCGCCATACCGACTCGCCTTTCTTGCCCGCGATACCACTTCCCAGCTTAGTATGACAACGCCACTTTCTGGATGGATACCATGCGTAAGTGCTTACCCCCACTGGGCTTGCCCCAGTGGAAACAGGGTCTGCAAACTAGAGACGCGAGTTCCGCCCTTCTGTCCGGTCTCCGCTCGCTTCCGCCGAAGGCGGAAGCGAGCGGAGACCGGACATGGCACGAGCGTCGTGATGTAGTTTTCAAACGCCAATCCACTGGGGCAAGCCCGGTGGCGTCATCTCGAAGTGGCGCTGTCATATTAGTTATCGGTAACAAAGCGTAGATTCCCGACATTGACCGCCATGCTCGCCGTCAAATAGAGTTAAACTTAGCAACCCAACGGGCTGCCGGCCGGTCGATTCGTGCATTGTGTCCGGTCTGGCGCATCATTCATCCGGGCGGATACGGCGATGGCGACTGTCAACCGACAGCAGGATAAATTGGCGATCGACGGCGGACCGAAGGCGTTCGCCAAAATGCAAGGCCGGCACCAAGCGAAGATCGGCGTCGACGAGTTCATGTCGATTGCCGAGCGGTTCGGGTTCTCGCCGGAAACGCTGGAGCGCGTCCGCCTGGTAATCAGTGACGACGACCTGGGTCGCGGCCCGACGCTGGCCCGATTCATCACCGCCCGGCCGCCGAACACCAAGGGCGAGGCCTTCGAGAAGTTGGCACGCGAGACGTTCGGCGTGGAACATGCGCTATCGACCAGTTCGGGCACCGGCGCGCTTCACAGCGCGTTCGTGGCGGCGGGAGTTGGGCTGGGGAGCGAGGTGATTGTGCCGGCGATCGGCTTCTTCGCCACCGCCGCCGCCGTGGTGATCTCCAACGGCGTGCCCGTCTTCTGCGACGTGGACGAATCGTTGTGCATGGATCCCGGCCAGATCGAATCGCTGATAACGCCGCGAACCGTGGCCCTCGCGCCCACTTGCGTAATGGGCGCCGTGCCCGACATGGACCCCATCCTGGCGATCGCCCGAAAGCACAACCTGAAGGTTATTGAAGACTGCGCCCAGGCACCCGGCGGAAAATACAAGGGCCGTTACGTGGGCACCTTGGGCGATGCGGGCTGTTTCAGCATCTCGGCCTACAAGGTGGTGGGTGGCGGCGAGGGCGGCCTGCTGCTGACCGACGACCGGCGGCTCTACGAGCGTGCCTGCCAACTGGCCGAATGCGGCGGATTGATGCGACCCGACCGGTTTGCTCCGCCGCGCCATGAGGGCGAACTGTTTTGCGGCACCAACTACCGGATGTCGGAGCTGGAAGCGGCGGTCGACGTCGTGCAACTCCAAAAAATGCCCGGCCTGGTCCTGCGATACAACTCGGTCCGGCGCGGCATCCTCCAGAGACTCCGCGGCTATCGCCAGATCGTGGCACGGAAGCTGAACGATCCGGACGGCGGCGTGGGATACAACATCCGCTTCTTTCCGAAGACGGTCGAGTTGGGCCGAAAGATAGCGGCCGCCTTGAACGCCGAGGGGATCGGCATCGGCGACTTCATCTGGCCCGCCGAGTGCTCGATTCGCGGCCACGACGCAGCGCCCGACTGGCACGTTTACTCGAATATGTTCCCCGTGATCGAGAAGGCCGGCTCCAGTGGCGACGGCTGGCCGTTCAGCTCGCCGGAATACCAAAGTCAAGGCGGCCGGGCTGAATACGCGCGGGGCGACTGTCCCGTGGCCGACGACCTGTTCGACCGCAACATCATGATCTGGCTCGACCCCTGGTACTCGGAGGAAGATTGTCGAAACATCGCGGCCGGGATCAACAAGGTGCTCTCGGCCTACTGCAGCGAAGACTCCGACGCCGCGAACTGGATCTGACCGTATTGACCAGCAACTTCAAACATCGTCAAGTTTCTGACGGAGATTGGCTGGGTTCAACTGTTAGCCCGGTCGCCCGCGACCGGAAAATGGGCCGCTCTTCACTACTTTTCCCGTCGCAGGCGACGGGGCTAACACGACGAGTCACAAGGAACATCAACAATGCTCACCCTGGCCGTCTGCCTGGAAACCGTCTTCACGGATTTGTCGGTCGAGCAGCGCATGGTCCGGATCGCCGAGGCAGGTTTTCCGGCCGTGGAATTCTGGCACCCGGAAGGAACCTGGGACGGCCGCGACGTGAACACCGCGGCGGCCAAGGACCCGGCCAAATTGCGCGAAACAGCCGAATCGGTCGGGTTGCTGATCAACGACTTCGCCATGCACGCCTGGGACGGCTCGATTGGCGGTTGCCCGGTCCGGGCGGCCGATCGCGGCGTCTATCTCGATCAGATCGGCCGGATGATCGAGTTCGCCCGGATCGCGGGCATCCGGCGGGGGATCACGCTTTCCGGCACGATCGACCCGGCGCTGTCGCGGTCCCAAATGCGAACGAACCTGGAAGCCGCCCTGGCCGAGGCTGTCCGCCTGGCCGAGGCGGCCGATTTCACGCTGCTGCTCGAACCGCTCAACACGGTCGTCGACCACCCGGGCTACTACCTCGACTCGTCGACCGAGGGCGTGGCGATCGTTCGGGCAATCGGCAGCCCCAACCTCAAGTTGCTCTACGATGTCTACCACATGCAGATAATGGAGGGAAACGTACTGGCCACCATCGAGAAACAACTCGACTGCATCGGCCACTTCCACGGCGCCGGCGTACCCGGCCGGAGTGAATTGTTCGACAACGAGCTGGACTACCGCACAATCGTCCGACGGATCGAAGCACTCGGCTACCAGGGCACTTTCGGCCTGGAGTATTTTCCGCAAATGCCCGACCACCTGGAGTCGTTGAAACGGAACCTCGACTATTTGAGTGACGGCTAAACGACACCCTACGTCAATACTTTTCTCTGAAGACCAACGCGGCATCGGGACACGCCATGAATTCGTCTGGCGAAGTCGTCTCCCCTACGATCTGAGCTTCACGATGGAAACCGTCCAGGTCGTGGAGCACAGGCTGATCGTGGGCCATGCAAAGGGCGAGTTGGAGGGCATCGGCCAGTGGACGTTCGCCAGCAAGGATGGCGGAACCCGCGTCGAGTACGACTGGCGGGTGCGGACCACCAAACCGTGGATGAATCTACTGGCCCCGATCGCCTACCCGTTTTTTGCATGGAACCACGACACGGTGATGCGGTGGGGCGCGGAAGGGCTGGCGCAGTCCCCATTGCGGGTGGCCGGAGCGGAGAAATCGTTCGGGCGCTCCTTCAGGTTGCCGGCCTCGGAGCGTACAATGGCGTGCATCGCCAGACTCATCCACAATACAACAGTCGAGAGGAGCATCCGCATGAGGGCCGACGTAGATCGCCGAATGTTTATGTGCGTAGCCGCTGCCTGTGGTGCGGGGCTGGCTGTCACGCCAACTGCCACCCTTGGGGCCACGAAACCGCTTTCCAGGCGCAAGTTCACCATGGCCCTGTCCTGCGGTGCGATTGGCGTCAAGGCCGACCCTCGCGAGACCATCGAGTTGGCGCACCGATTCGGCTTTGAGGCGGTCCAGCCGGCCCCGGATTTCCTGGGCAAGCTCTCGGAGGATGCGTTGGCCAAACTCCTGGCGGACATGAAGACCAAGAACCTGGTGTGGGCGGCCGCGGGGCTGCCCGTGGATTTCCGCAACACGGACGCGGCCTTCCAGGATTCGCTGAAGCGATTGCCGAACGTCGCTCGCGGACTCCAGCGGGCTGGTGCGACCCGCGTCGGCACGTGGCTCAGCCCCAGGCACGATAGCCTCACCTACCTGGCAAACTTTCGTCGGCACGCCCAGCGCCTGCGTGAGGTGGCGAAGCTACTGGCCGACCATGCGATACGGCTGGGTCTGGAGTACGTCGGTCCGAAGACCTCTTGGTCCTCGGGGCGATTCCCTTTCATCCACACCATGGCCGAGACGACAGAGCTGATCGCCGAGATCGGCTGCCCGAACGTCGGTTTCATGCTCGATAGTTGGCATTGGTACACGGCCCAGGAAACGCGGGCCGATCTGGTGTCCCTCCGCAACGCCGATATCGTCTCCTGCCACCTGAACGACGCCCCGCGAGGGATTTCGGTGGACCAGCAGGTCGACAGCCGTCGCGACCTGCCGGCGGCGACGGGCGTGATCGACCTGAAGGCATTTCTCGGCGCGCTGGTCGAGATCGGCTACGACGGCCCGATCATGGCCGAGCCGTTCCGTCCGGACCTGCGCGGCCTGCCGCGGGACAAAGCGCTGGGCTTGGTCGCCGCGGCGATGAAGAAAGCGTTCGCCCTGGTAGAGTGATGGGAAAAGGCCGCGAGCTTGCAGGGCGGGTTACCTTCCTGGAGATTTTACGGTGTCTGCGCACAAGCTGATCACGCTGAAGTTGCTCACGGCCTGCCCCTTGCTACTTGCCATGGTGACTAACACTTAGGCCGAGCAGCAGTCTGGCCCTACTGGAGTCCCTGCCGCCGTCACCGATCCCCAGTCGGTCAACGCCCGCGCCGCGAGCAGATCCGCACAAGCGGTAAGAGCACGACCAGAAGCACTGGCCGAAGGGGGCGACTAGTACCTCGCCGTCATCCGCCGGCAGCACTGGACCATGAGCGCGACGACCGTCGGGTTTCCGCGGGAGGACTACTCCACGCTTGAAAGCATCCGCGCGACCGGCGGCATTGTGCCCGACGAACACTGGGAGCGGAACCGCGAGATCGTCTTCCGTGCCGCCCGGATCACGGAGGAACTGGGCGTGCGCTACCTGTCGCTGCACGCCGGGTTCATCGAAGAGAGCGACGCGACGCGCGCGAAGACCATCCGCGACCGCATGACCCGGCTTGCCGATGCGGCGGCTGAACGAAAGGTCATGTTGCTCATGGAGACGGGCCAGGAGACGGCGGAGAACTTGCGGCTCTTCCTGGAGGAAGTGAACCATCCGGCGCTCGGGGTGAACCTCGATCCGGCCAACATGGTGTTGTACGACAAGGGCGATCCGGTCGCGGCGGTCCACACGCTGGCGCCTTGGATTAAGCACGTTCACGTCAAGGACGCGCTCCGCGCGAAACAACCCGGTATGTGGGGGCAAGAAGTGCCGTGGGGCGAGGGCGACGTTCGGGCCGACGACTTCCTGACGGCGCTCGGCGCGATCGGCTTTGACGGCGTGTTGGCCGTCGAACGGGAATGTGGCGACGACCGGCTCGGCGATATCCGCCTGGCGGTTGAGCGGCTTGTAGAGGCCGGGTCTCGTCTTCAACCGGGAGGAAGGGCATGAGTTGGCAACTGTACGTGGGTCTCAGTGCCATGATGTTCCTCGAGTTCGCCGTCTGGGGCGCGTGGTCGCCCGTCCTGGCTGCCCGGTTGCTCGGGCCGCTGAAGATGACCGGCAGGCAGTTGGGCTGGATTTACGGCATGATGCCCCTGGCGTGCATCGTCGCTCCGTTGGCGGCCGGACAGGTCGTCGACCGCTGGGTGCCCACGCAATGGTATCTGGGCGTCACGCATTTCGTCGGCGGCCTGCTCCTGCTCGTCGCCGCCCGGACCACCCGCTTCCTCCCGCTACTCGCCGTGATGGGGCTCTATTCGCTCAGCTTCGCGCCGACGCTCGCCTTGGTCAACTCCCTCGCCTTTGCGCACCTGCCGAACCCGGAGGAGGGATAAGGTGCCGGGAACCTTGCTGATCGGTTACGACGTGGAACGCATTCCGGGCCGGGTACCGGGGGAGAAGTGGGTGGGTCGGCCGGTGCCGGAGGATGCCACGGCCGTCTTCCTCGAAAACGCGGTCCGCATCCACCGTGACGTCCAGGTGCCCGCCACGCTTTTCGTGGTCGGCTGCAACATCGAGAAGCACCTGCCGCAACTGGAAGCGTGTCTGGCCTCGGGCTATTTCGAGATTGCACAACACACATACGAGCATTACCCACTGAAAACGGTGGCCGAAGAGATCCCGGAAAACGTCTATCTGCCCGGGCTCCCCTTCGACCGGATCGAAGAGCAGTTGGCGCGGCAAAGGTCAATGGCGGCTTCGTGCATGGGGAGCTTGTTGAGCGCTGCCCAAAGTTCTAGGGTCTTGGCCAGAATTTGCGGGTAGATTCAGGGGGTATTGTTAATTTGGGATCAGGTTTTTTGAGGGATGGGAGGGCAGAAAGAATGCGGGGGGAGAAGAAAGGGTCGCGCACGGTGCAAATGGCACACGGTTCTTCACAACTTCCGGCGCGACCAACGGTCGCGGCTTTATATCGGGACAAACTACCGTCGGGGCTTTATCAGCCGGTCGAGTTGGCGGTTGATTTGGTCTTCGATGACGTTTGTGGCGGCCTTCTGGAGGAATTGGCGGCTGAGCTGGTCAAGCGCGCGCCGATCGAGTTGCGGCCGTTCCAGTGTTCCGCCAATCGGCAGGCGGATCGTCTGGTTGCGCATGGCGGCGGCCAACTCGCGCTGGCCCAGCCACTTTGGCGGCACGGGCATCTCGGCCATCAGGGCCAGGGTGTGATCCTTCACGCCGACCGAGCCGTAGGTGCGAATCGTCAGGTCGGGGAACTCCATTTCCAGCCCTTGGTGGTAGACGCGGCCCTGAACCATTTGGAACGTGACGACCGACTCGCGCTTAAGCTTGGCCGCCGAACCGCCACCCAACAGAACGGCCAGTTCGCGGAACAACGGCCCGGGCCCCACCTCAACCGAGTGGACGATGAATTTGCCGGTCAGATCGCCTTGCGACGGGTCGGCCAGCGGGATCCGACAGCCTTCCATCTCGATCGAAAAACGTCCCTCGGCGGTGGCCACGCCCGCCAGAATTGGAGCGATAAATTGCAGGCCGTAGGCACACATGGTCGGGTTGATTCGCACGTCGGAGACCAGCGGGCCGGCCGGCATTTCCAGTTCGAGCGGGGCGGGCGTCAGCCGCAGCTTGGGCGCCAGGTGCAGGCATCCCTCGCTCACATCCAGTTCGACCGGCTGGACTTGCAGCGTGCCGTTGGCCAACGTGGCTTTTACCTGTCCCGGCCCGACCTGGAACCCGTACACATTGGCCGCCGCCCAACCCAAGCCGCCCTCGGCCCGTGCGTGAGCCAATTTGATTGGGCCACGATAGGAGAACGGGCTGGTGCCGCTTCCGATCATGCGCACTCCGTCGCCCAAATATGGTCGGAACAGTTCACAAACCTTGCCAATGTCGTAGCCGACCTGGCCGCTCAATTGCACATCGGTTTGGCCCCCCTGGTCGTCGATTTTCCCGGCAACGCTCGTGTTCAGGGCGTCGGAAGTCAGCTTGAGCGTATCGAGGCTCAGCAGCCGGGCCTTATGCCGGTAGGCACCGCCGGCCGTGAAGAGTACTTGCTTCTCGCGATATTTCTTTCCCGACTCACCCACCACCGTGAGGTTGTCGATCGTGGCGTTGAGTTGGCCGGTCGTGGTGCCGGTCGATTGCTTTAGCCGCCCGTTGCCCGAGAACCGGCCGCCAATCGTCCAAGTAGGCGGTTGGGCCGGATCGACGGTCCATTGTTGCAGGCTCTGGAGGTCACCCTCGTAGCGCAGGTCGCCGGCCAGTTCAAAGGGAGCGTTCTTGGGCATGCCGACGATCACGTCCGTGGCCCGAACCGACACGGCGCGGCTGGCCAGCGTGGCCGTCTTGACCAGCAGCCGGCGCGCCGAGCCGTCCCAGCGGCCGGAGAGTTCCACTTCGGTCGTCGGCTCGGCAATATGCAGTCCGCCCGTGGCAACGGCAAATTGGCGCAAGCTGCAACGCGCCTGCTGAATGTCGACGTTCGACGTCGAGCCGGTCCCCCGGACCACGACATCGTAGCTGCCGGCCAGTTTCCAGTCATCCAGATCGACCCAACTCCGCGCCCGTTCGGTCCATCGGGCCAGATCGCCACGGGCCGTGAACTCGATTGGCCAGCGGCCGCCGCGCTTGAAATTCAGTACCGGTTCGGTTATCCGCATGGTGATTTGTTCCGGCCCGGAGCGGATTTCAAACTTGGCCGTATCCAGCCGGGTGTCCTGGCCGAAGTCGGTCCGGCCGGTTCCGGAGAGGAAGACGAGCAGATTCTCTTCTTCCCAAGCCGGCCGGCCGCCGATTGCCAGTCGCAGGTTGCGTACTTGCAGTTCGGCGTCGGTTTCGAATATCTGCTGCTTGGACCGCTTCCAATTGAGGTTGGCCCAGCCCTGGCCGGTCATTCGCGTATCGCCAAAGTCGACGAAGCCACCCAGCCGTTGTGCCAGCCGATCCAGGTCGAAGCTGGCCGAGGCCGAGAGGTTCTCCGGCGTGCCGGTGGCGTTGAGTTTGAGGAAGTGCGACTCGCACTGCAAGTTCTCGACCAAGGGGCCCTGCTCGGTTTCGTGGGCGGCCAGCGTAATCGCGATCGGCTGCTGCCAGACCAACTCCTTGCCGCGACGTAGCGCCGTCAGATCGCTGGTTTCGATCCGCCCTTGCCAAACCATGCCACGTTCGGTCGAGCGACTTACAAGCCTTACCTGCAACTGGCCGGCGGTGACTTGAGTGCCCTCGTGAATGTGCATCGTGCCGGGCAGCATGGCGGCAAGCTTGGCCAAATCAACCTTGCCCTTCAGTTCATACGTTTGCTGGGGTAGCGATGTAAGAAACTTGGTGCCTTCGGTCTGAGTCAAGGGGAACTTGCCAGTCAACGATGCGTTGCCCAAATCGGACTCGATATCCAATCGGTCAAACTTGATCTGATCGGCCGTGGTCGTCATCTTGCAGGCCGTATGTAGGCGGTTGAGCTTGACCCGATCGTCCCCCAACGCGGGCGTGGCCAGCAGGAAATCGTCGGCCGTGACCGTGCCTTGAACCGATACGGGCGCGGCCTGTCCGTCGCCCCACTGGCATTGCAGCGACGACGTAAGCCGGCCCGCCAGATGCGTGTCGGCGAAGTTGAACCGCTCGGATACCGACTCGAACATTTCCAGCGGCACGGCGGCGGTCTTGATTGTTAGTTGGCTGCCCGTATTGGGCTCCATTTTCTCGGCCGCGGCCGGTTCCTTCGGGTCGGCCAGTGGCATCTTCAGATCGATCTCGAAGCTGCCCGGCCGCTGCTTATCGGCAACGTTGCCCGACGTCTTCAAGTCGAGCGGTTGGTTGCCGTCGGCCGACATGTTCATGGCCATTTGGAACTTGTCGATTTGCCAGGCGCGCTGCGTGCCCTGGTCCGAGACGGTTATCTGCCCGTCGACGATGTCGAGCCCCAGCCCCAGTTCGGCCGATGGTTCGTCGCTCGGCGCGAGATAGGCGGCAATCAGGTCTTCCACGTTGCTGCCGTCTTCCCTGAGGACAACGTTCAGTTGCGGGTTCTCTATCCGGAACCGGCCCGGTCGGGCCATGTCCAGGAGAACCGACGTGAGCGACTTGTCGCCCAGCACCCGGGGCGCCGTCAGTACGACCTTGTCTTGGGCGTCGCGAATCTCAACGTCGGACAGCCCAATTGGCGAGAACCATCCGAGCGAGAAGGAATCGGCCGTCACCCGGCCGTCCAGATCGCCGCCGATCGAGGATAATATCCAACCGGAGACGGGACTGTGAGCCACAATGCTGGGCGCGAAGCAGATCAACGCTCCGATCAGCCCGAACGTGACTATGCCGGCAACGATCCAGCGCCGGTGCTTTTGTACGGTTGGGCGCGAGTTCAGACGCTCGATGAGCGACGGCCGCTTCGTGTGTTGGGTGGGCGTGTTCGTGGTCGTAGACATGGAATACCTCCAGGATGACTTGACTGGCGCGGTATTCTAGTGTCTAAGAGGGGTCAATGCCAGATCGACTTGCCAAGAAAATGGATGCCACCGGGCGGTTGCGGATGTACATAACGGTCTGCTATCATACGGTTTACGCATATTTCGCGACCAGCGGGTGCAACAACCTCCGGAAGTGAATCGCTAATAGCCGCAGGCGGAAGCCGGCGGTTGCCCCGAGCAACAGTTGCGGGTGGACAACCCGATCGGCCACAACCCAACCGCCGGCTTCCGCTTGCGGCTATTGCGGCTCGATCGCGCGAAGCAAAGCCTCGGTCAAGATAACGCATATCCCACTCACACAACAGACTGCCGACAATGTCGAGTTATCCACAAATCTTTCGCCTCCGTCAGAAGTTTGAAGCACCGCAAGTTGACGACCTGCCGGCTGAAGTGCATGCCCAATTGGCCACGCTGAAATTGAGCGATCGGGTCAAGCCGGGCCAGACGGTGGCCGTCACCATGGGCAGCCGGGGAATTTCGCAAATTCGTGTTATCATTCGGGCGATTATCGACTATCTGAAGGGATTGGAACTCCAGCCGTTTGTTGTGCCGGCCATGGGCAGCCACGGCGGCGCCACGGCCCAAGGCCAACGCGAGGTGCTCGAATCGTACGGCGCGACCGAAGAATATCTGGGCTGCCCGATTCGCGCCGGCATGGAAACGGTCGTCGTTTGCCAAACGGCCGAGGGGTTTCCCGTCCACTTCGACCGCCACGCCCACGGGGCCGATCACGTGGTGGTCGTCAACCGCGTCAAGCCGCACACCCGATTCACCGGCGACATCGAAAGCGGTCTGATGAAGATGATGCTCATCGGGTTGGGTAAAACAGCCGGGGCGGAAGTCTATCATCGGGCAATTCTCGACTACTCTTTCGGGCAGATCATTCGTAGCGTGGCCGACAAAGTGCTCGACAAGTGCAATATCCTGGCCGGACTGGCAATCGTCGAAAACGCCTTCGAGAAGACTGCCCTGATAAGGGCCGTCGCGCCCGAAGAATTTCAAGACCGGGAGAAGGAGCTTCTTGTTCTGGCCAAGAAATTGTTACCCAGCCTGCCGTTCGATCGGGCCGACCTGCTGTTGATCGACCGGATCGGCAAGAACATCAGCGGCACGGGCATGGACACGAACGTGGTGGGCCGCAAGGTCGACGACCACAAGGCCATGGAAGGCGAGTTTCCCAAGATCAAGCGGATTGCACTTAGGGGATTGACGCCCGAGACGCACGGCAACGCGGTCGGCATCGGCATATGCGAGTTCTGCAAGTCGAGCCTGATTCGGGAGGTCGATTTCGAGAAGACCCGGCTCAACTGTCTGACCGCCAACCAGCCGTCGGGCGCCATGGTGCCGATTCACTACGAAACCGACCGCGAAATTATCGACACGGCCCTGAGCACGATCGGCATGGTCGAGCCGGCCGACTCTAGAGTTATCTGGATCACCAACACGCTGGAGCTGGTCGAGATGCAGTGCTCGGCCGCCTACCTGGACGAAGCCCGAAGCCGCGACAACCTCGAAGTGCTGGGCGAGCTTCGCGACCTGCCCTTTGATTCAGACGGCAACCTTCCCGACCGGACGGAGTTGGGGTAGGCGCTTCTATAAAGCCGCGACCGTTGGTCGCGCTGTCGGAGGCTGTCCCCATTGGGCCACGGAAGGGGACAGGTCCATGTTTTCGGCCAACGATCGACCCAAGAATACATCCACCAGCCGAAAAATGGACCAGTCCCCGGCGTAATGCAGCCCGCTACTGTTGCAGGGAGTAAACGATTACGTTGAGGCCGATTCGGGCGGCGTCTTCGCGGATGTAGCCCTGGCACTCCAGCGAGTCGTGCTTCTCCAGGGCGCAGCTCAGGTCGTATGGCGAGAAGACGACACCCCAGCGGTCGCCGAAGCGGATGCCTTCCAACGAGGGCGGCACCTTGCGGAGGCTGGCTTCCAGCGGCCCGCCGCCGGTTGCACTCTGAGGGTCGCGGCGCGTGACCTTTGCCAGGTTGAAACCGCCGTAAGCCGGCGTGAGCATGGGGTCGTCGGCGAGAATCCGTTTCATTGGCCGCTCGGGGAAGATCGCCTTCATCTCGCGGCGGAACGATTCAGTAAACGCCCGGCTGGCACAAATCGAATCGACAAAGAGCATCCCACCCCGCTCGATGTAGACGGCCAGTTGTTTGCGTTCGGCGTCGGTCAGGCGGAATGAGTTTCGCCCATGCATGAAGACCAGATGGTAGTCGAACAGCGCCTTGTCGGTGATGTTCAACTGACGCCGATCGGTGCTGACGCGGATTTTCAACTCCCGGTTGGCCGCCTCCAGTAGGCTGACCACGGCACGCGGCGCCGCGTTGCATCCGCCCGGGTGACGCAGAGTGGCGAGCACCAACTG
>CAZDHN010000005.1:0-29329 GCA_964505115.1 uncultured Planctomycetaceae bacterium | reverse complement strand
CCTGGAGAGGCGAATGCGGCAACTGCTCGACCGAACCGTCCAGGCCGAGATCACCCGCATCAAGCTCAACCGGGTTAAGGAACTGCTCGTCGACACCGACCTGCCGCTGACGGTCGTCGCCCATAAGGCCGGCTTCCGCCACCCGCAGTACATGGCCGAGGTCTTCCGCCGCGAACTGGGCCAGACCCCCGGCGCGTTTCGCACCGCGTCGCGCGGGTAGCAGGGAGGGACGAGGGGCGAGGAACGAGGGGCGAGGTGGTTTGGCAGCGCCCAAGTTATCAACTTCGGGGTGAGGGCGAATTCGCGATTGCCGGCCGGAACTTGTCAAGAATAACGGTCGCTCTGCGTTGATCCCTCCACGCCCCTCGCCCCTCAACCTTCGCCCCTCCACTATCCACTATCCACTATCCACTATCAACTACTCCGCCGTCGCCAGAAAACGGCTCAGCGTGCTGATGTTGTTGATGAATGCGCGGCAGTCGATCACCCGGGTGGTGTCGTCGTCGGCGCCGAGATACTTCTTCATGTCGCCGTCTTGCACCCAGCGGCCCTGTTGGTCCAGGGCGGCGATTACCGCCTTAACCGTGGCGAGCTGACGTTTCGACGCCTTTCGTTTCGGCTTCGCGCTTTGCCGGGTTGACCTCGCGGCCGCCAGTTTGGTCGGGTCGAGCTTCGACAATCGCTCGTACGCCCGCTCGATACTATCAAGACTACTCGCGCCCTGGAAGCTGTAATGGGTCGGCATGTCGGCGTCGCTGTAGGTTAGCTTGTAGTCAATGGTGAAGTAGAGCGGCTTGTTGGTTTTGAGTTCGTAGAATCGGGCTAACTTGCCGTCGGGCAGCAGCGAACGCCGCAAGTAGGCAATCGCTCGCGGAATCGGCTCGAGGTACTTGCGCTCGCCCGTCTGGCTATAGAGCTGAAGAAGCGTTCGCATCACGCCCTGCGATTCGCCGCCGGTAATCGAGGGCGGCTCGAACCGTCGGGCCCAGGCAGGCTGCATTTGGGTGTTGTACTGTTGAGCCCAGGCTGGTTGCGGCTCGGGCATTTGGGCCAGCAGAATGAATCCGCCCGCCTTCTCGGCCGACGCCTCATAAACCCGCTTGCCGTAAGTATGATACGCCTCGAACATCACGTCGATTACGTCGCTAATGGCGTTATCGTTAAAGGTATAGAAGCCCGAGTAGTTGTCGCGTGGATGAGTCCGCGACCAGGATTCCGGGTAGCCGGCCTTCATGACGGGGAACTTGTCGGGGTCGACCGGCGCGTCGAATCGCTGCGGCCAGGCGCCGATTGGGTACTGGGCCGCCAGCAGTGCATCAAAGGCGTACTCGACCGCCTCGTGTATCTTGGCGTCCTTGAATTCGAGTGTTTGGTCCAGCCGCATCAGCAGTCGCAAGGCGGCCTGCGTGGTATTGTCGTCCAGCGTGGAAGTGTTTCGCTGTTTCTTGCCCTCGACCGGCTCGTCCACTCGATAAGCATGGCTCTGCCGCCGCTTGGCGTCGAAGCGAATGCTATAACTCCAGCCGCCCGAGCGAAGCTGACCCTTCAGCAGGCAATAGCCGGCCTGTCGAGCGGCGTCGAGATAGTATTCGTCGCCCGTGTTTCTGTATGCTTCCAGAAAAGCCATTCCGACCGAGGGCGTGCCGGGCGGCTGGACCCAAACGGTTTGGTCGTCGGCCCGACCCTCGCCCTGCCGCCTCTTCAAGTCCTCGCTGTAGCGCCACAAATACCCGCCTTCGGTGGAAACGCGGGTGCGGAAGAACTCGCTGGCTTTTTTGAGTGACGCGGCGGCCTGGCCGCGAAGTGCGTCATCCTCGGCGGCGTTTGCGGCGGTCAGACAGAAACAGAGCAAGAGGGCGGGTGGCAGAATCAGGCGCGACATGGGCTTTCTCCGGGCCAGATGAAAGTTGGCGGGGGGGCGAGCGTGAAGCTCTCACCCCCTTTGTACGAGACCGGAAAGGCGAAGTCAAGAAGCAGACCGTTACGGCTTTCCGCGGGTGCCACTGCTGGCTTGTCCAGCAGTGCGAAACACAACCGCCGCGGAAGGCACTGCTGGGCAAGCCAGCAGTGGCACCCGACGCAGCAAAGCCGCGGCCACCGCTACGGCTTTCCGCCTGCCACGCCGTGGGAGTAGGCGCGGAACTGTTCGGCCCAATCGGCGGGTGGGGCGACGCGGCGAGAATCCTTGATGCGACCCGGCTTATCGGCTTCAAGCCCGCCGCCCTTCAACTCGGTCAAGCCCCGGCGGATACCCAGGCTGCGAACCGCTTCGTCGAACTCCTTCTTGGCCGACCCGGCGTCGGAGCCCTGGCCGGCGGCCTGGCGACGCATCTTTTCCCAACGCTCGGCGAATCGTGTCATGTCCTCGCGGGTCCAACCCAAGCGGTCGAGAAGTTCCTGGTCGGGCTGCTCCTTGGCCAACTGGTCCTTGAGGTGCTCCAGTGCCAAGACGGTTTGCTTTCGAGCATAGTCCAGATTGGGGTCCTCGCCCGGAGCCAGTTCGGCGTCGGGCGTGGGTTTGAGGTCGGAGTGTTTGCCCGGGCCGCCGCCCGCGGTCGGGTTGCCCGGCCCATGGCCTTGAGGTTTGCCGCGGCTTTCACCTTCCGGCGGCTTCTGGCTTGGCTTATCCGACTGACCGGGCCGACCGTTTTCGTTCTGCCCATCCTGGCCGGGCTGATCTTGTGGATTCGGTTGGGGTGTTTTGGAACCCGGCTTGCCGCCGCCCTTGGAGCCGGCGCCTTCGCCCTTTGGCGCCGACTTGCCGGTGGGCCGATCGGACTCGATCTGGTCGCCAGCCTTCTCACCGGTTGGGCCTTCGCCCTTTTGGTCCGACTGCGAGCCGCCCTGGTCGGCCGCCGTATTGTTGCCCGCGCTGCCGGTGCCCGACTGGTTCGCTCGCTGCCCGCCGCCCTTCTTGCCGCCGCCGGAACGGTCGCCGGCCGTGTCGCCCTGCGAGTCGGAATCCTTGGGGCTGTTCGAGGGCGAGTCGGCCTTCTCGTCCTTCTTCTCGCCGGCCTGGTCGGGCTGGTCGCCGGGCTTCTTGTCGCGTTGCTGGTTGGCCTCTTGTGGCGACGGGCTGCCGGTCTGGTCATCTTTCGACGGCTTCCCGGCTCCCGGATCACCCTTGCTGTCGTTGGGGTCGCCGCCGGTGGCGTCGGGTTTCGGTTTTGGCATGCTCTGGCCGGGCGTCGGCTCCTTCTCGCCCGGCTCGCCCTCGGCCTTCGATTGGGCGCCCTTGCCGGGCCCCGGCTTGTCGCTCTTCTCGGAGCCCTGGCTGTCGCCCTGGGCGTTGTCGGACGCTGCCTGCTTCTCGCCCTGCTCGGTTCCTTCGCCCTTCTCGCCCTCCGGCTTAGCCGGCTTAGCCGAGGGTTGAGGCTCGGATTTCTGACCCTCACCGCCGGGTTTCTGGTCGCTGGGTTTCTGCTCGCTGGGTTTCTGCTCGCTGGCGTCCTTTTGTTGGCTGGCGCCCGGTTCGCTCGACTGTTTACCGGGCGGCTGGTCGGCGGGTTGCTGCTGGCCGTCGGTCGGTTGTTGGTCGCTTGGTTTGTCGGACGGACGGCCGTTCTGTTGACCTTGGCGATGCTTGAGAATCTCCTCGACCGCGTCGCCCGGGTTCGACTCGCCGTCGATCGGCTCGCGACTCTGCCCGCCGCTTTCACCGCCTCCATCCTCGCCGGGCATGGTTTCGCCCGATTGCGAAGATTTGCCTTCTTTGCCGGACTGATCGCTCGCGCCCTCCTTGCCCGACTGTCCCGGTTCGGAGCCCTGCTCTTTGTCCCGCTTGCTCTCTTGCTCGTCCTGTTTGCCTTCTTGCTTATCCTGTTTGCCTTCCTGTTGGTCCTGCTGATCCTGCTTGGGTTCCTGCTGGTCCTGCTTGCCTTCGGGCTGGTCCGGCTTGCTCTCCTGTTGATCCTGCTTCCCTTCGGGCTGGTCCTGCTTGTCGTCTGGCTGGCCCTTGCCTTCCTGCTTGTCTTTGGACTTGTCCTGCTGCTTGTCTTGTTGCTCCTGCTGCTTGTCTTTCGGCTGATCTTGGGTCTGGGGCGGCACGATGGTTATCCAGCGGCGCCGGGTTTCGGTTCGGTTCGGCACCGGCGACTTGTTGTCTTGTGCCTCGGCGAAGTAGACAATCCGATCGCCGGCCACGAGCCCCAACTGCTCCGGCTGGAAGCGGTAGGCCGCCTGAAAATCACCCCTTATACGCTGCACGGTTGAAGATTGCGTTTTCGTCTTATTGCCTGGCAATGGTGAATTCGCAATTCCAGGCCGTGCGTGGTATAGCGGCTGCTCGGGTCGGGGTTTGTCAAGCAGCGGCCGGATCGGCAGGCTACGCCCGTCCCGCTCGGCCCGAATGCTTACGCGACGCAAGGCGAAGTCGGGATCCTCGGCCCGGACTTGTAACTCCAAGGTGCCGTTGACGGGCAACTGGATTTGCTCGTCGGGTGGGTCGACCAGTTCGATCCGGGGTGGCATGTCGGCGATCACCTCGACCGCGTGTCTGATCGGTCGACGGTTAGCCCGGCCGGCCTCGTCGCTGAAGGTAAGTTGGTACGACTCGTGTTCGGCACGAAGCGTAAACAGACCGACGGCCGACTTCCCGTCTGCCTTCATCTTCAATCGCTGCCGGCCGTTGCAGTTCAGGTCGATTTCCGCCCGGCCTATCGGCAGATTCGCCTCGGCGTTGATTGTTATGCGGGTGCCCTCGATCGCCCGAATGTCGCCTTGGCCTTCGACCGTTCTGGCCGGGATTTCCGTGTAGGCCGGATATTCGTAGGTGATGTTATCGACCACGATGGCCGGCGGAATCTGCACCGTGATTGTGAACGTTCGGGTTCGACAATCGCCGGCGACCAGCCGATACTCCATGTTCTGCTGAAGGCCCAAGCTGCCCGGCGGCAGCACGCAACCGTAGCGATACCCGCGTTCGGGCAGCGACAGGGGTATCGCCTGATCGACACTCTGCCCGTCGGCCGTGCTGTAGTAGAGCGTTACGGGCTCATCGGCTCCGAGGCCGTCGACCTCGGCCGAGACGGTTATCTGCTCGCCGTTGAAGCCGACCGTGTCGCCCGGCTTGATCTCTTCGATCGTCACTCGGGTCGGGGCCTGAATGTCGGCCCAAGGCCAGATTATCCGGGCAGCGGAAACCAGTGGGCTCTTTGGCGAGATGACGAAGTAGAGGCAGCAGGCCGCCAGTACGCCGGCCAGCAGATAACCCAGCCGAATGACAGGCGTGCGATCGACGGCCAATTCGATGGGCACCCCGTTCACGTCGTCGGCCGCCCGCTGCTGGAGTGCCTTGTAGACCGCCTTGTGTACTTCGCGGCGATGCGAGCGCAGCAGGAGGAAATTGATCAGGCTATTTTTCAGCGTGGGCCGGCTCTGCTCGATAGTGTGCGCGGCAAAGACCGGGTTGATCCGCCTGATAAGCGGCGGCAGGACGCGGAGTCGAAGATAGAACCCCAGCCCGCCAAGCAACCCGACCAGACAGAACAAACGCCCCCAGAACCCAAGTCCACCGGGCACCAACCAATGGTCCAGAACCGCCACGAGAAGCAGATAGACCAATACACCGACGGCCGATACCACTAGGCCGCCGACAATATCGACGCCGGCCATCTGCCGCCGCGTCTGCCGCAGCCGCTGGTCGATCAGCACATCGAACTGATCGTCCGGCCGATCGTCCGACTTGCCAGCTTCGGGTGTAGCCGTACCACTCGTCATGCGTATGCCTAATGCGTTGCAGCTAAAATAAAGCCGCGACCGTTGGTCGCGCTGAGAGTTTCGGAAGACCGCTTATTTCTTGTCCCGTGCGCGACCAACGGTCGCGGCTTTATAGATTAGACTCGCTCCTCTACATATTATAGACGCAAGCGGGCCGTTTGGCGTTCCCATTCCTTGGATTTTCCCGGCCTGGGGCGACGGGGCTCCGGCTGGTTGACCACTGAACGTAAGTCTGCTACCCTGTATAGCTTAACAACATTCTGCGGAGTAGGAGTAAGGTGAATTATGGCTCATGAAGTGACCCTAATAACGGGCGACGGTGTTGGACCGGAACTGGCCGAGGCAACCAGGCGATGCGTGGATGCCACGGGTGTCGAGATAAACTGGGATGTTCAGGAGGCGGGCGTAGACGTGATGAAACGCTTGGGCACCCCGCTGCCCGACGCCGTCATGGAAAGCATCGCCCGAACCGATTGCACGCTCAAAGCCCCCATTACCACGCCCGTCGGAACCGGCTTCCGCAGCATTAACGTTCACCTGCGACAGGAGTTGGGCCTCTTCGCCTGTATTCGGCCCTGCAAATACTACCCGGGCGTACGCTCCTTCTTCAGCGAAGTGCCGGTCGATCTGGTAATCGTCCGCGAGAACACCGAAGACCTCTACGCCGGCATCGAGTTCGAGCGCGGCAAGCCCGAGACGGGCGAACTGATCGACTACATCAACAAGGTCTCGCCCGACCGGACGATCCGCTCGGGCCGCGAAGAGACGGGCGTGTCGATCAAGCCGATCAGCGTGTCGGGAAGCGAACGGATCGTGCGGTGTGGGTTCGAGTACGCCCGCGACAACGGCCGCAAGAAGGTCTCCGTGGTACACAAGGCCAACATCATGAAGTACAGCGACGGCCTATTCCTGGAAGTTGCCCGAAAGGTGGCCGAGGAGTTCGCCGACACGGGCATCGAGTTCGAGGACCGCATCGTCGACAATATGTGCATGCAGTTGGCTCAGAAGCCCGAGCTTTACGACGTGATCGTGTTGCCCAACCTTTACGGCGACATTCTGAGCGATTTGGCGGCTGGTATTGTCGGCGGCTTGGGCGTAGCGCCCGGCATGAACCTGGGCCCGGACGGGGCCGTCTTCGAGGCCACCCACGGCAGCGCGCCGAAGTACAAGGGCCAGAACAAGGTCAACCCGACCGCGCTGATCCTCTCCGGGATGCTCATGCTGCGTTACCTCAAAGAGGAGGAAGCGGCCGACCGGCTGGAGAAGGCCGTGGCGGCGGTCATTGCCGAGGGCAAGGACGTGACCTACGACATGAAACCCGACCGCGACGACCCCACGGCGGTCGGCACCCAGGAGATGGCCGACGCGATTTGCGCGAAGATGCCGTAGGCGCGGGTTTCGGTCGCCCGATGCCCATGCCGCTTGACGAGTACGAATGATTGGCGGATGGCGCCGGTTGCCAGTCGCACGGACCGGGCGGTTGTCCCGAGCATTCGTAGTCGCCTCCTGAAACAGGCGAAAGGATCGCCCATGAAGAGGATACCATGAAGAAAATATCGCGAAAGGCTTTTCTCGCCGGTGGCGTGACTGTCGCGGCGGGTGCTTGTCTGTGTAGCAAGACAGGCCGGGCAACGCTATTCGGCGTGGGCGCTACTCCAAGTATTGATCCAGATGCCTACGACGTTGGGGAAGACAAGAGTATCACGATACGTCTTGACAGGGTCCCCGAGCTTGCCAGTATCGGAGGGTCGGTCAAGATATTGGATTCGAACATGGATGATTCCTTGATTGTCGCTCGAATGGCGGAAGATGTTTATGTGGCTGCATCAATCGAGTGTACGCACCGAGGCGTTGAAGTCGAGTATCGGGCGGACGACAAGTGCTTCAAGTGTGCCAGCCTCGGCGGAAGCATGTTCAAGACCGATGGCGAGAAGATTCGTGGATTTGCGAATGGCCCTCTGAAGACATATCCGGTTTCTTCCGAGGGCAACATTCTGACAGTCCGATTCTCCTCTTGATCTTGGCATGGTCATCTTGGCATGGTGTCATCTTGGCATGGTGTCATCTTGGCATGGTCAATTCGCGGATCAAGGGGGTTCCGCCGGGGAGCCGGGCTTCGCCCTCGATCATTGGCCATGCGAGGGTCAATGAAGGGTAGAGCATTCTCACGGTCAACAGTTCACCATGCCTGCCCGGCGGCTTCCGATGCCACATCGCCCCGGGGCAAACGCCCGCCGTGTGTGTCGGCTACCCCCACCCGACGGGTTGCCAAACACCTGCAGTTCTGCAATCATTGGATATGGATTATTGCAGTCCTGCAAGCTGGGGCTGCAATCAGGAAGACAAGCGTTCGTGTCGGATCTGCTTGTTCAGAAACAACTTGTGTCATCATGTTCCACGATAGCTTTGTCTGCCAGTGCCCTGCGGGAGACGATTGTCCCCAGTACACTCGGCGGAGGTCGTGGAGACGCTACGAGACGGTCCGGTCTTTCTTTCCAGCGAGTAACCAATGAGTGAGATGCCCGAAGAGGAAGTACGCGAGATCATCCTCGACTCGATCGCCGACGGTGTGTTTACCGTCGATGGTGACTGGAACATCACCTCCTTCAACCATGCGGCGGAACAGATTACCGGCATTACCCGGGAGCACGCGATCGGCCAGAAATGTTTCGATGTCTTCCATGCCAACATATGCCAGACCGCCTGCGCTCTGCGCGAGACAATGGAAAGCGGCCGGCAGCGGGTAGATCGACGGATCAGTATCCTCGACAGCCGAGGCGAGAAGATACCGGTGAGTATCAGCACGGCCGCGTTGCGCGATGCCAACGGGGAGTTGATTGGAGGCGTGGAGACGTTTCGTGATCTGTCGGCGGTCGAATTGCTGCGCAAGGAAATCAGCGAGCGTTATACGTTCCAGGACATTATCAGCAAGAACCATGAGATCCGCCAGATACTCGACATCCTGCCGGATATTGCCACGAGCAATAGCTCGGTGCTGATCGAAGGGCCCACGGGGTCGGGCAAGGAGCTGTTCGCCAAGGCAATCCACAATCTCAGCGGGCGAGCGCGGCGTAAGTACGTGGCCGTCAACTGCGGTGCCCTACCCGATACGCTGCTTGAGTCGGAGTTGTTTGGATATAAGAAAGGCGCTTTCACCGATGCCACGAGAGACAAACCAGGCCGTTTCGCCTTGGCCGAAGGTGGGACGCTTTTCCTGGACGAGATCGGCGATATTTCCACCGCGCTACAGGTCAAGCTGCTGCGGGTGCTTCAGGAGAAGGAATACGAGCCGCTGGGAGCGACCTCGACGGTCAAGGCCAACGCGCGGGTGATTACGGCAACCAACAAGCCATTGGCGGATTTGATGGCGCGGGGTACGTTCCGCGAGGACCTCTACTATCGACTTAACGTCTTGAAGATTGTCTTGCCCCCTTTGGCCAATCGTCGCGAGGACATCCCGCTCTTGGTCAATCACTTTGTCCGCAAGTTCAACGCTCAACAAGGCAAACAAATCGAAGGGGTTTCCGAGGAAGCCCTGGCGGTGTTGATCGACTACGAGTTTCCCGGCAACGTGCGACAGTTGCAGAACGTCATCGAACATGCCGTCGTCCTCTGCCGCAGCGAGCAGATTGAGACCGATTGCTTGCCGCTGGAGGTGGTGCGGGCAAACTCTGGTGGCATTGGCGCTGAGCCGAAGTCGGTCGGCAACCCATTGCTAGAGGCGGAAGCTGGAACGATTCTTCAGACGTTGCGCGAGCACGCCGGTCATCGTGGCAAGACGGCCGCGGCCTTGGGAATCGACAAGACCACGCTCTGGCGGAAGATGAAGAAGTACGGGATCACCTACGCCTGATCGGCCGCCCGGCTGCCACTGCAATATCGCAATCACCCGCAATGCCATATATTGCGATTATGCAATCTACACTCGGCCCGACGTGCTTGTCGGCATTGCCGTATCTCGTTATCTCTAAACGCCTTATGGCATTCTTGTTCGCCTAATGGCCTGATGGCACACTTACTGCACTGTTGTTTGATCGGTGCCTCTATCCAAAACGCATGTTTAGCTCGCATGTCTAACCAACATGTAGTTGGATAGCGCCACTTTCGGGGTGGGTATTATGCGTAAGTGCTTGTCCCCACTGGGCTTGCCCCAGTGGAAACAGGGTTTGCAAACTAGAAATGCGAGGCCCCTTTTTTTTCCATCTCCACATCTGCTTCCGCCCTCGGCGGAAGCAGATGTGGAGGTGGGACATGTCACGAGCGCATGGGGGTAGTTGTCAAACGCCAATCCACCGGGGCAAGCCCGGTGGCGTCGTCTTGAAGTCGTCAAAGTGGCGTTGTCCAACTAAGGTGAGCCGCAACGGCGTCGGGGGCCATCGTACAAGGGGAATGGACGGAGGGAGAACGGCTACGCCATGGGCAACAAAGGAAAATACAGCTTCTACGTTGAGGACAAAGCGCTTGAAGTGGCCGAGCGGCCGCGGAAATTCCTCGAAGCTTTCGCCGCCGTTTTGGAGCATTCCAACTACGGCTTTGCCCTGGAAGTCTACAGCCGGCTTAGCACCAAGTGCAGCCGGTGCGCGGCGAGTTGCCAACTCTATCAGACAACCGGCAAGGACGAAGACATCCCCTGCCATCGCTCCGAACTCCTCTTCAAAATCTTCCGGCGGTATTTCACGCGGTTCGGGGGCCTCAAGGCCAGGCTCTTCGGTGGATTCACGCTAACCGACGAGCATCTCGACAAGTTGGCCGAAGCGGTCTATCGATGCACGGCCTGCCGTCGCTGCAAGGCGACCTGTCCGATGGGTATCGATCATGGGCTGGTCACGCACCTGGGTCGCTGGCTACTCTCGGAAATCGACGTAATTCCCAAGGCCCTGCTGGTAGCGACTCGCGAGCAGCTCGAGGGAGTGGGCAACACCTCGGCAATTACGGTTCCCGGACTGAAGGACACCTGCGAGTTCCTGGAAGAGGAATTCGAGGATATGTACAACGTCACCGATGTCAAATACCCCATGGACGTGGAGGGCGCCGAGTACGTCTTCTTCCCGGCCGTCTCCGACTACCTGTTGGAGCCCGACACGCTGATGGGTAACGCCGCCGTAATGCACGTGACGAAGGGCTCCTGGACGATTGGCACGGGCAACTTTGACGGGATCAACTACGGCCTGTTCTACAGCGACCGGATGATGGAACGGATCGTTAAGAACGTTGTCGCCGAGGTGCGCCGCCTGAAGGGCAAGAAGATCCTCGTCGGCGAGTGCGGCCACGCCACTCGCAGCGCCTGGTTCGTTCCCACCTTCTGCGGCCCGGACGCGCCCGAGGTAGTGAACTGCCTGCAATACACCTGGAAGCAACTTCAAGCGGGAAACATCCCCTTGCTGGATAAACGCATTGAGGAGCGGGTAACTTACCACGACCCCTGCAACATCGCCCGGGTCGGACGGATCACCGAGGAACCTCGGGAGATCCTCAAGGTGATCTGCAAGGACTTCGTGGAAATGACCCCCAACCGCACGGAGAACTACTGCTGCGGCGGTGGCGGCGGGATGGTATCCATCGACGAGATCCGCGCGTTCCGGACCGGGCTGATGGGCAAGCGGAAGGCCGACCAGATCCGTGCCACCGGCGCGAAGTATCTGGTGTCGCCCTGCGCGAACTGCAAGAAGCAGCTCAAGGAGGTTTGCGAGGATAACGGACTGGATGACGTCGAGGTCGTCGGTCTGCACGATCTGCTGTTGAAGGTCATCGATTTCGGTGTCGCGGAGAAGGCCGCCGACTCGGCGGATGACGAATGCTCCCCTTAGCGGTCCGTTGCGGGTCGGTTGATGAGTCGCTACGGGGTGCCACTGCTGGCTTGCCCAGCAGTGTTTTTGCGGCGGTTATGTTTCGCACTGCTGGACAAGCCAGCAGTGGCACCCGTCACCGTGGCTGATACGGACTACTAGTAACGCCGAAGAAGGAAGCCCCTAACGAGACTGAAGCCCCTGCCGAAAGGGAAGAAGGAGAAGCAACCTGATGGAATCCTGGCTAGAGTGGGCGAGAGGGCCCGTTTTTATATTCGCTTTCAGTTTCATGGTGCTGGGCTTGATTCGCCACGTGGGCCTGACCATTTGGGAGGTGGCAAGAGCCATGCACCGCGCCGGTGACAAAACGCTTCCCTACCGCCAGGTTTGCATCGCCACGCTGAAATGGCTGTTTCCCGTGGGCAAGATGAAGGACCGGCTCCTGCTCAGCGTGACCTCGTTGCTGTTTCACGTCGCGGTACTGATCGTTCCCATATTCCTGGGCGGCCATATCGTCCTCTGGACACGAGGCCTGGGGATCTCCTGGCCGGCCATGCCGAACCAGATGGCCGACGTCTTGACCATCGTTGCCATTATCACGGCGGTGGCCCTGGTCATCGAGCGTGCCGCGGCGCGCCCAACCAGGGTGCTATCCAGGTTCCAGGACTACGCCATCCCCTTGATCGTCGCCGTGCCGTTTGCCGCCGGTTTTCTGGCGATGCACCCCTCGCTCAACCCGCTCTCCCACGAGGCCATGCTTCTGATTCACGTCATGAGCGCGAACGTTGTTTTCATACTGATCCCCGTTACGAAGCTCAGTCACATGGCCTTGATTCCCAGCGTGCAGTTGGTGTCGGAGGTGGCTTGGCACTTGCCACCCGATGCCGGTAGCAAACTGGCGGTAACCCTCGGAAAAGAAAACGAGCCGATATGAGCAACTGGGCAATTCTCACCGACACGACTCTTTGCACGGGTTGCGAGGAGTGTGTCGCGGCATGTAGAAGCGTGAACGAGTTGGGCAAGGACGTGCCCCGTCGTTGGAAGAGTCGCATCGACGACCTTTCCTCCACCCGATATACGACCATCGTGCGACGGCCGGGCGAGCATTTCGTGCGCCAGCAGTGCCGCCACTGCCTGGAGCCGGCCTGCGTATCGGCCTGCCTGGTGGGTGCCCTGCAGAAGACGGCGGAGGGACCGGTCACCTACGACGGCAACAAATGCATGGGCTGCCGCTACTGCATGGTGGCCTGTCCGTACGGCATTCCCCGCTACGACTGGGACAAGCCGATCCCCTACGTTCGCAAGTGCGATATGTGTTACGAACGTCTTCAGGAAGGCCAGCAACCGGCCTGCGTGGAAGCTTGCCCTCGGGAGGCCACCATATTCGGCCAGCGCGATGAATTGATCGCGGAAGCTCACCGTCGGATTCAGAGCAACCCGGACAAGTACATCGACCGGGTGTTCGGCGAGACCGAGATCGGTGGGACCTCGGTCATCTACATCTCCGACATCCCGCTGGACTTCCTCGCCTTCAAGCCGGAGCTTGGCGACAAGCCGTTGCCCCAGCGCACCTGGGCGGCGCTATCGAAGGTCCCCCCACTTATCGTCGGGGTCGGCGGCATGATGACCGGCGTCTGGTGGATTATCGGTCGGCGAATGAAGCTGGCCCATGAGGAAGCACAATCGGCCACGGCGGCCGAGGATATCCAAGTGGAACCTTCCGAAGCGGCGCAATCGTCAGAGCAAAACGAAGAGAAATAGGGCATGAATACGAGACTAACCACACTCAAAACGGTTCTCTGGGCGCTGGTGGGCGTGGCGGCGGTTGTTACGGCGGCTCGCTTTCTACGCGGGCTGGGTGCCACAACCGATCTGTCCGACGCCACGCCCTGGGGGTTCTGGATCGCCTTGGACGTAATGTCCGGCGTGGCCCTGGCGGCCGGCGGATTCGTGCTGGCGGCCACGGTCTACATCTTCGGCCGGGAGAAGTACCGATGCTTCGTGCGACCGGCAATCCTCACCGCCTTGCTGGGCTACCTGGCCGTGGCGGTGGGCCTGCTCTACGATCTCGGGCTGCCCTGGCACATTTGGCACCCGATGATCTACCCCCAGTACCATTCCGTGCTGTTTGAAGTGGCCATGTGCGTCATGCTGTACCTCGCGGTGCTCGCCCTGGAATTCGCACCGGTCGTGCTCGAATACCGCTGGTTCGACTACCCGCTGTTTCGCACTATTCACAAGCTGCTGAAGAAGGCCGTCATCCCCTTGGTAATCGCGGGAATCGTGCTTTCGTCGTTGCACCAGTCGTCTCTCGGCTCCTTGTTCCTGATCACGCCCTACCGCCTGCACCCGCTCTGGTACAGCCCCATCATCTGGATTCTGTTCCTGGTCTCGGCCGTAGCGCTGGGATTGATGACGGTCACGGCCGAGTCGTTTTTCTCCGCCTGGTTCCTCGGCCACAAGCTCCGCTTGGACCTGCTGTCGAAACTGGGCAAGGCGGCCTCGGTGGTGCTGTTTCTCTACGCCGCTCTTCGATTGGGCGACCTGGCCGTGCGTGGGCTGGCGGCTACCGTGCTGGACGGCTCTTGGCAATCGGCGCTGTTTATCTGCGAGCTTTCGATCGGCGCGCTGATCCCGGCCGCGCTGCTCTCGTTTCGCCGAGTGCGAACCAGCGCGGCGGGCTTGGGGACCTGTGCGGGCATGATCGTTTTGGGGGCGATCTGGTATCGTTTCGACGTCTGCATCGTCGCCTTCCAGCGTCCGCCGAGCATGTCCTACTTCCCAAGCTGGATAGAACTGGCGGTAAGCCTCGGCATCGGGGCCGGTTCCACGCTGGTTTTCATCTTCTTCGTCGAGAACCTCAAGGTCTACCCGGAGGAAGAAGAACACGACGGCGATTCAAGCCAGGCAACGCGTCTTCCCGCGACGGTCGATTACTCGCCGGCCGCGACGGCCGTACTTCTACCCGACTCGCTGGGCGCGCCGCGGCGTTACACGCTGGCCGCCGTGATTGCCGCGGCCCTGAGCATGGCCTTTCTTCCCGGGGCCGTTCTATCGCGGTCGCAAGTCGAGGTTACGCCCGTGTCGGCGACACGAACCTCGGACGGCTGGATGCGACAGCGGACCGGCCAGCCCGGCCGCCAACTGGCCATGGCCTGCCCGGCCACTCCCATGCCCGCCGGGGCCCAATCGCTCCCGCTGATGATGGTTGACGGCAACCGCGACGGGCGCTTGGTGCTGTTTCCGCATAAGCTGCACGCGGATGAACTTGGCGGGAAGAAGTCCTGTGCCGGTTGCCATCATCAGAACATGCCTTTCGACAAGAACACATCCTGCTACGAATGTCACCGCGACATGTACACCGCCACCGACATCTTCGACCACGCTTTCCATATCGATAAGCTGGACGGCAACGCCGGCTGCGACGACTGTCACCGGGAGCCGAGCCGGATCAAGAGTCGCGACACGGCCCTGGGCTGCGCCGAATGCCACGAGGATATGACTGTAGCGGATAGTCTGGTCGCACCGTCGAAGGACGGGATGGAGGGGATCGCCGTCGGCTACATGGACGCGATGCACGGATTGTGCATTAGCTGTCACCAGCGGAAGTTGAAGGAAAGCCCCTTGCAGTATCCACCCGATTTCGCCGAGTGTGCCAATTGCCACCGTGATAGCGACGCTATTTCATTTCAGCGGATGAAACCCTACGTAGTCAATCGAGCCGAGACCGGAGGGCGGGAATCGGGCCGGTAGTATCGGGATAACGCAGAGTTACGGAATCATGCACACCGACACTTAGAGAGAGAATGCTAACGTACTGCGATGGAAGATATACGAAATTGGGTAAGCACGAAACTGTGGTACGAGGTGCCGATCAGCATCAGCGTGATCGACCCGGCGTTTCGCATCGTCGAGGCTAATCCCCATTTCGCCCAGAACTACGGCGACTGGCAGGGGCGCTTCTGCCATGAGGTATACAAAGGTTTGTCCGAGCGCTGCAAGCATTGTGCGGCCACGAAGACGTTTGCCGACGGCTTGATTCGCAAGAGGGAAGAGGAAGGGGCGATCCGGGACGGTCAACAGACCCACTACCTGGTACACATGGTGCCGCTGATCGGCCGAGATGGAAAGATCCCTTACATTGTCGAGATGTCGACCGACATAACCTGTGTCAAACTCCTGGAGCAGGAGAAGCTTGAAGCAGAACGGCTCGCGGCGGTTGGGCAAACCGTGGCGGGCTTGGCACACGGCGTGAAGAATTTGCTGATGGGGATCGACGGCGGCATGTACATGCTCGAATCGGGCATTGAAAAGGGTGATGCGGATCGGTTGGTCAATGGCTGGGACATGCTCAAGGAAGACATGGCCCGGATGACGTCGTTCGTCAAGGAGTTCCTGGAGTTTGCCAAGGGGCGGACGCCGGAAGTGCAACTTGTCGACCCCAACCAGCCCGCCCGGGAAGTCTTCGCGTTATTCCGCGACACGGCCAAAATCAAAGGCATCGAGATCAGGGCCAACCTCCAGCGGGATATTAAGCAAGCCTTCATGGACCAGAAAGGAGTTCACACTTGTTTGGCCAATCTCGTGTCGAACGCCCTGGATGCTTGTGAAGTCAGCGATAAGCCCAACAGGCACGTCGTGCTTTCCACGAGTGAACAAGAAGGAAAACTGGTATACGAGGTTGCCGATGACGGCGTTGGAATCGACTATGATATCCGCAAGAAGATTTTTTCCAGCTTCTTCAGCACAAAGGCTACCGGCAAGGGAACGGGGCTGGGGCTTCTGACAACCAGGAAGATCATGCAGGAGCACGGCGGCCGCGTGTCGTTCGATTCCACGGAAGGAGCAGGGTCCGTCTTCCGCCTTATATTCCCACGGGATAGGCTCCCGCGGCCGGCCGAGGAGATGGAAGACAAGTAGGCCGGGTTGTGAACTGGCCATCAGAGTGGAGTTGTAAACGTTTCAGAGGGTCGTTTAGCCGCAATACCGTTCGTGATTCACTGTTAGCCCGGTCGCCTGCGACCGGATTGTGCGGCGGATTCCCCGGTTTTCCGGTCGCAGGCGACCGGGCTAACATCAATTCCCGCGAAACACGAACGGTATTGCGTTTAGTCGGCGGGCTTGTCCGCCGTTGGAATCGCACTACGTTGCGAAGGAGAGATCACTATGGAACGGGCTGAAGACAAGACCATTCTTGTGGTCGATGACGAACCGAATGTCAGGCAGTACCTGATGACTGTTCTTCAGGACGCCGGCTTCAACGTGGTTGCGGCCGCTGACGGTCTAGAGGCTCTGGAGTTCATCAAGCAGAGCATTCCCGATTTCATTTCACTCGACCTGATCATGCCCAGGAAATCGGGCCACAAACTGCTCCACGAGCTAAGAAGAAACAAGCAGTGGTCGCGGATTCCCGTGCTTATCGTGACAGCCCACGCCCAGGACGAACTTGGGAAGGGTGATTTGCGGGACCTGCTTGAGAATCGAGTCATGTCGGGGCCCGGTACGTACCTTGAAAAGCCCGTCAACCCGCTCACGTATGTGCGGAGTATCCAACGGGCCTTGGGGATTGAGGAAACCGAGGAAACGGCAGACAAAATCACCCTCAAGGAACAGTTGCAGGAAAGTCTGCGGAACGCGAGTCCCGAAGCGCTACGCGAGGCGCTAGAGGCCCTACGAAAGAAAAACAAAGGCTGATCTCTTCGAATCAGGCAGTTAGCCGGGAGAGTATCTAGCCAAGTGAAAGGAGCACAGTCGTGGCCGAGTCACAATCGGACAAGAAGAAGATATTGGTCCTGGACGACGAGCCCCATGTCGTGACATATCTGGAAACACTTTTGCAGGACAACGGCTATGAGACGGTTTCAGCGTCAAACGGCAGGGAGGGCATGGAGAAGGCAAGAAGCGAACGGGTCGACCTGGTCTGCCTGGACATCTCCATGCCCGAGCAATCGGGCGTTCGTTTCTATCGCAACCTCAAGGACGACCCCAAGCTGTCCGCTATTCCCGTGGTTGTCGTTACCGCCGTTACCGGATGCGGCGGCGACCCGGAGCCATTCAAGCGATTCATCAACACGCGTAAACAGGTCCCGCCGCCCGAGGCATTTCTCGCAAAGCCGGTCGACAAGCAGGAGTTCCTGGATACCGTGGCGAGGATCCTTTCTTGAACGCCCGTCCTGAATTCCCGTCTTGAATTCCCATCCTGAATTCCCATTATGAACAACTCGTCACCAGAACAAGCTCGGGATGTTATTCTCGATTCGATCGCCGATGGTGTGTTCACCGTTGACAACGATTGGAACATCACCTCGTTCAATCGAGCAGCCGAACGGATTACCGGTGTATCCTGCGAGCGGGCCATGGGCCACCGATGTTTCGACGTATTTCAGGCCAACATCTGTCAGACCGCTTGCGCCCTGCGCGAGACGATGAAAAGTGGCCGCCAGCGCATCGACCGCAAGATCGACATCCTCAATAGCCAGGGTGAAAAAATCCCGGTGAGTGTTAGCACCGCCGTGTTGCGCAATGCGGTTGGGGAAGTGATCGGAGGCGTGGAAACCTTCCGCGATCTCTTGGCGGTCGAGACGCTCCGCAAGGAAATCGACGACCATTATACGTTCCACGATATCATTAGCAAGAACCATGATATCCGCCGAATCCTCGCTATTTTGCCGGACATCGCCGCCAGCAATAGCACCGTGCTGATCGAAGGCCCCACCGGTTCCGGCAAAGAGCTGTTTGCCAGAGCAATCCACAACCTCAGCAAACGATCCCGGCGGAAGTACGTCGCCGTCAACTGCGGTGCCCTGCCCGACACGCTCCTGGAGTCGGAACTGTTCGGATACAAGAAGGGCGCCTTCACCGATGCCAAGAGAGATAAGCCGGGCCGCTTCGCGCTGGCTGAAAGGGGAACGCTGTTTCTGGACGAGATCGGCGACATCTCGACCGCCTTGCAGGTCAAGCTGCTGCGAATTCTGCAGGAAAAGGAATACCAACCGCTGGGAGGCACCTCGACGAAGACAGCCAACGTGCGGGTGATTACGGCCACCAACAAACCACTAGCGGACTTGGTATCGCGCGGTACGTTTCGCGACGATCTCTACTACCGGCTCAATGTGTTGAAGATCGTGCTTCCCCCGTTATCCCGGCGGCGCGAGGACATTCCACTATTGAGCGATCACTTCATCCGCAAGTTCAGTGCGCAGCAGGGCAAGCAGATCGAGGAGATCTCCGAGGAGGCGCTGAGCCTGCTGATGGACTACGAGTTTCCCGGGAACGTGCGTCAGTTGCAGAACGTCATCGAGCACGCCGTCGTACTCTGCCGCGGCAGACGCATCGAGATCGATAGCCTGCCCAGGGAGTTGTTGCAGGAGATGTCTGGTCGAAAATGCCGCGAATCCGGATCGGCCGGCGGGCCGTTGCTGGAGGCGGAAGCGGCCACGATTCTCCAGACGCTTCAACAGTATGGCGGCCATCGCGGCGAGACGGCCGCGGCGTTGGGAATCGACAAGACCACGCTCTGGCGGAAGATGAAGAAGTTCGGCATCACTTGTCCGTGAGCACCGCCTTTGTCAAACGATTGCGCCGCTGCAATCATGCCATGCACGCCTTTGCAGCCATGCAATCGCCGTCGCGATCCGGCGTGACAGCCGCCACCGCCGCATCTTTCGACGTGGGCATGAGTTACAGCCTTCTTGTCGATCAATCGTCCAGTGGCACGCTTATTGCATATGCAGTCAGTGGAAAGGATCATCGCCATGAAGATCGCCATTCCCACCTTCGGAACTCGTGTATCACCACGCTTCGACTGCGCCCAGGCTGTATTGATGGTAACCATCGACGAGGCTGGGACACCCGAGCGCGAGGAGGTTGCGGCTGCCCATTGGGCCCCGCACGAGCGAATCAACCGGCTGCTTGAACTGGGCGTGAACACTGTCATCTGCGGTGGTATCGACCGGTGGTCCGCGGCGTCGCTTCAGTCCGCGGGCGTCACCGTCTATGCCTTGGTTGCCGGTGAGGTTGAGGACGGACTCTCCGCCTTGCTCAAGGGAGACCTGGATGCAGAGGCCGCGATGGGAGGCGGCGGTCGTTGCTCGTGTCGACGCTTTCCAGGTGATGACAACGCGGGCAGCATTCCACCCGGTCTCGGCCAGGGCATGAGAGGGCGCGGCGGCGGAGGCGGCGGACGCGGCAGGAGACGCGGCGGCAGTCGCCCACCCAATCGGTAGGGCATGCAATATGTCCCACCGCTGCGAAGGCTCGGCCGCTACGTGACCGAAGCACAAACAATAACTCTATCTCAACAGGAGGATTATGGATGTCATCGACGGAACACCGTACCAGCAAGGTGTGCGTTATTGCAGTTCCGGTCGCTGGTGGCCGGTTGTGTATGCACTTTGGGCATTGCGACCAGTTTACCTTGCTCGACGTGGATACGGCGAACAAGAAGCTGGTGAATACCCGCCAGGTCGACCCGCCAGCTCACGAGCCGGGCTTGCTTCCGCGATGGCTGCATGAGCAGGGGGTAAACCTCGTGATTGCCGGCGGCATGGGAGGACGTGCCCAGAGCATCTTCGCCGAGCAGGGGATTGAGGTCATCGTCGGGGCTCCGGCCGAATCACCCGAAAACCTGGCTCAAAGTTACCTTGATGGCAGTTTGCAGCCAGGCGAGAACACTTGTGACCATTAGTGAACCTTGCACGACCACTAATCGAGGGCGAAGCCCGGTTCCCCGGCGAAACCCCCTTGATGCGCGTGGTCACGATGCAAAGGTCAATATCTGGAAAGGAGGCGTATCGTGAAAATCGTTGTGACATCACAAGGCTCCGACTTGAACAGTCAAGTCGATCCGCGTTTTGGACGCGCTAAGAATTTCATTGTCGTGGATACCGATACCGAGGAATTCTCGGCGCACGACAACACTCAAAATCTCAACGCCGCACAAGGCGCGGGAATCCAGGCTGCCCGGACGGTTGTTGACCTGGGAGTAGAGGCCGTGGTCACCGGTAACGTTGGCCCCAAGGCTTTCACTACGCTCCAGGCCGGCAATGTAAAGGTCTACCTTGGAGCCTCCGGGACCGTGAAAGAGGCTATTGAGAAGTTCAAGGCCGGGCAACTCAAAGGAATTGACAAAGCCAACGTGCAAGGCCATTGGGCATAGGGCGGCAGGGCCGCCAACCAAACCGGTGCTACCGCACCCAGGCAAGAACCCGGTCGCCACTAATCGCCGATCTTTGTCAAAAACTTAACGATCTTTGAGGTTAGTAGCATAGGATTCCCATGAAAACATTTCTCGACTGCATTCCCTGTATTGTTCGTCAAACGTTGGACTCGGTGCGCCTGGTGGCGTCGGATGAGGCGTTTCATGCACGGGTGCTTCGAGAGGTCCTCCGCGCGGCCGCCGAGATGGACCTGCAGCGGACTCCCCCGGAAATGGCCCAATGGATCCACCGGCGGATTCGTGAGCAGGTTGGCCAAACCGATCCCTATCGCCAGATCAAGGATCGATTCAACCGCATGGCCCTGGAACTGTACCCGACGTTGCTGGGATGGGTCGAGGAATCGGACAACCCGATGGAAACGGCGCTGAGGCTGGCGATTGCGGGCAACGTGATCGACTTCGGCGTGAATAGCCGGTTGAGCGAGAACGATGTCCGCCAGTCCGTCATGCATGCTCTGTCCGCTTCGCTCGATGCGGACGTGGACGAGTTTTGGCGCGAGGTTGCCGACGCCCAGCAGATCCTCTACTTGGCCGACAACGCCGGAGAAATCGTCTTCGACCGCTTGCTGATCGAGCGCATGCCGCCGGGCAAGGTGACCGTCGCGGTGAGGGGTTTCCCGGTGATCAACGACGCCACCATGATTGACGCCGAATACGCCGGCATTACCGAGTTGGTCGAGGTAATCGACAATGGTTCCGATGCCCCGGGCACGATTTTGGGCGATTGCAGCAAGGCCTTTCTGGAACGTTTCAATCAAGCCGACCTGATTATTGCCAAGGGCCAGGGAAACTACGAAACACTCAGTTTAGTGGACAAGGGAATCTACTTCCTGCTCAAGGCAAAGTGTCCGGTGATTGCCAGGGATATCGGTTGCCAAATGAATTCCCTGGTAATGCGGCGCTCGACCTCGCCGACGGCTTCCGCCGTGAAAGGCTAGTACGAGAGGCGGCTTTGGCAACGGGACGGGCCGAAGCTCGCGTTGGAGAGAGGATGATCGAATTCAGACCGATTCACGTAGAACACTTACAAACCAAGAAAAAAGGAGAGTAGTTATGCCACGTACTGATGGAACAGGACCGCAAGGAGAAGGCCCCGGCACCGGCAGAGGCATGGGAACGTGCGGCAGCGGAAAAGGAAAAGGTCGCGGTCAAGGTCGCGGCAAAGGCAAAGGCCAGGGACAAGGCCAGGGACAAGGTAAAGGTAAAGGTCGCGGCCAAGCCCAGGGGCAGGGCCGTGGACAGAATCAGTAAACCACTTTACTACCAACCTCAAACATTGTTGAGAATTTAACGATCTTTCGAAACTGTTACGTTTGGTTGTGGCTTCGGTCGCACTAAGAAAAAAGGAGATTAACGATGCCAGGTGGAGACAGAACAGGCCCCATGGGCGCGGGCCCGATGACGGGACGCGCGGCGGGATTGTGCGCGGGAAACGCGACCCCCGGATTTGCGAACGCTCCCGGCGGACGCGGATTCGGCGGTGGCGGATTCGGCGGTGGTGGATTCGGCCGTGGCGGGGGCGGACGCGGCCGTAGGAATCGGTTTTACGCCACCGGCCTGACCGGTTGGCAACGAGCGGCGGTCGGCGAGCCGGCTTTTGGAGGTGCACAAGTTGCGCCCGCTGCTCAGCCCGCGCCCGCTGCTCAGCCCGCGCCCGCTGCTCAGCCCGCGCCCGACGCTTCGTCCGAAACAAGCGGCAAGCAGGAACTCGGCGCTCTGAAGCAAGAAGCCGAGATAATGCGGCAACAGATGGAACAGCTTCGAGAGCGGATCGCGCAACTCGAAACGGAAGCCTGAGTTCGCCGAAGGGACAGACGTTACATGCAGATTTCCATAGCCAGCGGCAAGGGTGGCACGGGCAAGACAACCGTGGCCACGAATCTTGCCTACGTAGCTTCGCGTGGCGGACGGAGTGTCGCTTACCTCGACTGCGACGTGGAGGAACCCAACGGCCACATCTTCCTGAAGCCGGAAATCACGGATCGGCGATCCGTTGGGAACGTGATCCCCCAAGTTGACCTCCAGAAGTGTACCCTTTGCGGCGAGTGTGGCGAGATCTGCCAGTACAGCGCGATCGTCCGCGTGGGGGAAAAGGTCTTGGTGTATCCTGAGCTTTGCCACGGCTGCGGCGGGTGTTCGCTGGTTTGTCCCGCCGATGCGATTACCGAAGTGGCTCGGGAAATCGGCGTGCTGGAAACAGGCCACGCCGGGACGATTCAGTTCGTGCAGGGGCTGTTGAACGTTGGTGAGGCAATGAGTCCACCGGTAATCAAAGCGGTCAAGTCGACGGGCTTGCGGACGGACCTTGCTATCGTCGACGCCCCGCCCGGGACTTCCTGTCCGGTGATCGAGGCCGTTCGAGGAGCAGACTTCGTCATTCTCGTGACCGAACCAACGCCATTCGGCTTCCACGACCTGAAACTTGCCGTGGAAATGGTGCGGGCTCTGAAGCTACCGTTCGGCGTGGTAATCAACCGAGCGGACCTCGGCGGAATGGAAACGCGTTCTTATTGCAGTGCACAACGTATTCCACTCCTCCAGGAGATCCCCGACGACCGACGCCTCGCCGAGGCCTATTCGCGAGGCATAATGGCCTGCGATGCCTTGCCTGAATACGAATCGATGTTTGCCGAGTTGCTGAAATCAACGTGCGAGCTGGGAGGTGACGCCGGATGAACGAATTGGTAGTCATCAGCGGCAAGGGCGGAACGGGAAAGACATCCATCGTCGCTTGCTTCGCCGTACTGGCCGAGAAAGCCGTACTGGCCGACTGCGACGTCGATGCGGCCGATTTGCATCTGGTCCTCCAGCCGACGATTCTCAAGCGCGAGAGATTTTCCGGCGGCTCCCGGGCACGCATCATATCCGGGCATTGCACTGCCTGTGGGAAATGCGAAGAACTCTGCCGTTTCGATGCCATTTTCTACGACGGGCCCGGCAACGGTCGCGTCGGGAAAACCTTCCGCGTCGATCCGATCGCCTGCGAAGGCTGTGGCGTGTGCGACTGGTTCTGCGCCGAGAACGCCATCGAGCTTGCCCCCGTCGAAAACGGCCAATGGTTCATTTCCGAGACGCGCCACGGCCCCATGGTCCACGCCAAGCTGGGGATTGCCGAGGAGAACTCCGGCAAGCTTGTCAGTCTCGTCCGCGGGGAGGCAAACAAGTTGGCCACAAAGCGGCAACACGACTTGGTCATTATCGACGGGTCACCCGGAATAGGCTGCCCGGTGATCGCCTCTATCACCGGCGCGGACCTCCTCCTGGTTGTCACCGAGCCCACTCTAAGCGGTCTGCACGATCTCACTCGCGCGGTGCAATTGGCGAATCATTTTGGCATCAAGACGCTCGTATGCGTCAACAAATGGGACCTTAACGAGGAACTGACCGCGGAAATTGAAACCAATGCTCGCCGCATCGGCGCGGAGGCCGTTGGAAGAGTTCGTTACGACCGGGCCGTGACGGAAGCACAAATCAACGGTCAAGCCGTTGTCGAATTCAGCGAGGACGGCGCGGCGGCGGATATCAGGCGGCTTTGGTCGGAGGTAGCCCGAAAGCTGCCCGCATCAACTCCATTTACATTACTCTGACACTCTCGAAATCACCCACGGGATAAACGAAATGCAACCGTCAGAAAAACAACTGCCGATTATCAACCAGACGCCGGAGCAAGCCGAAGAGCTGAAGCTCGAAGGCCGCATGACGGCAATCCGGCACAAGTTGCTCGTTCTTTCGGGCAAGGGGGGGGTGGGCAAAAGCACCGTCGCCGCTAACCTTGCCACGGCGTTGGCCCGGGCGGGCAAAAACGTCGGGCTGCTGGACATCGACGTGCACGGTCCAAGTATTCCCAGAATGATGGGGGTGGAGACGGGACAAGTCCAAGGGAACGGAGAAGATCTCTTGCCGGTCAAAGTGAGCGAGAACCTGGCCGTCATGTCGATTGGGTTTTTGCTCCCCGGCAACGGCGAGCCGGTCATCTGGCGAGGACCGCGAAAGCACGCCGTCATCCGCCAGTTCCTGAAGGACGTAGCCTGGGGAGAACTCGATTACCTCGTCGTGGATTCGCCGCCCGGCACGGGAGATGAACCCATGTCGATTGCCCAGCTTGTTGGCTCATCGGCCGGGGCGGTTATTGTCACGACTCCGCAGGAGGTGGCCATTTCAGATGTCCGTCGTTGTGTTGCCTTCTGCAACGAAGTATCATTGCCTGTTGTGGGAATCGTTGAGAACATGAGCGGGTTGGCTTGCCCGAAATGCGGGGAAACCATCGACCTGTTCAAACGCGGGGGCGGCGCGGCGCTTGCCCTGGAGATGGGTGTCTCATTCCTGGGGCAAATCCCAATCGATATGGAAGTGGTCATGGCCGGAGATGCCGGGATACCGCTCCTGCGCGACGGACCTCAATCACCAGCCGCCCAGGCGTTTGCCGAGGTGGTCGACTCTATCCTGGCCGTACACCATGATCGCCATGATCGCTGATCTTCGAATAACCGTACTGTCCGAGAATACCGTGCGCGGGATCGATCTCCTGGGAGAACACGGCTTGGCGTTCTGGATAGAGGCCGATGGGCGCCGCATCCTCTTCGATACCGGCCAGGGCAAAGTGCTTCGGCATAATGCCGAACATCTGGACATCCCGCTGGATACCGCCGAGAAAGTCGTAATCAGTCACGGACACTTCGATCACACGGGCGGCTTGCGAGATATGCTGAACTTGGGTGGCAAGTTCGACCTTTACATGCATCCGGCCGCTCTGGAAGAAAAATACCACCGAGAGAAGACGCCTCCACACCGCGGCATTGGAATCGCCGAGCTTGACGAGCAAACACTGCGAGGAAGAGCGCAAAGCGTGACCCTTACACGTGAACCGATACAATTGATGGAAGGAATTCATCTGACGGGCGAAATACCGCGTCGCAACGACTTCGAGGATACCGGCGGTCCCTTCTACCTGGACGAAGCATGCACGGAAGCGGATCCTTTGCTCGACGATCAAGCCTTGTACATCGAAACGCCCGCCGGCCTGGTCGTGGTTCTGGGGTGTGCCCACTCCGGGGTGGTCAATACGCTGGATTACATTGCCGAACTGACGGGCCGGGCCCCGGTCTACGCAGTGCTGGGGGGCATGCATTTGGTGCGTGCGACAGCGCAACGATTGGACGCCACGGTCGCGTCACTGAAACGATACGACGTGCAAAAAGTCGGCGCGGCCCATTGTACGGGAATGCGTGCCGCCAGCTATCTTTGGTCCCAGTTGTCCGGTAAGTGCTTTGAGTGCTCGGTCGGGTCGGTATTCACCGTTGAAAACGGAACGGGCGACGTTCACTAAACTCAGCCAATGTATTTGAGAAGAACCCGTGCAACCCAACGAAAACCACGAGGAAAGCGCGGAGCAACTCATCTGCATGCGCGACAACACATCGGTTCCGATGGCGAACCTTCAGTGCCCACACCCCTCAAGTGCATGCCAGTTTCGAGAGCTTTGTGAAGTCAGGGAGGCCATGCGACGCAAAAAGCATTCTGAAACGGAGCAGAATTGAGGCGTCGCGATTTCAGCGTCTTCAAACGGAGGAAAAAGCCATCAGAAGTACTCTTATTCTCTTCTTGGCATTATCAGTTCCGCGGATTTGGTCCGCGAGGACGGGTGAGGGGCCCGGCCAGTTTCGCCGTGAACACATCCGCACTGAAGTTGCAGGTTATTGACTATGCAAAGATCAATAAGGGGCTTGACTTCCCAGCCGCACTCGTCACGCTCCAGCGTGATGCAACTTCGCCACGCTCCAGCGTGACGAGTACAGTGCGCGGCAACCGGAAAGTCATTTGTCGGCCGCCCCTCACTTGCTTGCCTTCCCCTCCGCTTTCAGCTTTCCGCTTTCCGCTTTCTCCCCGGCCTTCGCTTGCACCGGCGCTTGCACCTTTGCGGGCTCGTTCTTCCAGCTGTACTTCTTGGAGAACTCGGCCGGCGTGAGGATGATTTGCTCGCCGGCGTCGGTCAGGGCGATGTAGACGAGGTCCTTTTGGTCGTCGAGCGTCGTGCGGCAGTGGCCCTCGGGGCTGACGTAGAGGATGTCGTCGTTGAGCACGCCGATCGCGCCCATTGGCTCGGCGTCAGCGGTCCGCCAGAGGTGCAGGGCCAAGCCGCAGCTCCAGGCGGCCACGTAGCGGCGGTCGGGCGACCACTGCATCTTGCCGCATAGCGTGGGGTGCGCCTGATCGTCGGCCAGCAATTTCCCGGAGTCCACGTCCCAGCGCCGCCGGGTGCCGTCGATGCCGACGCCCAGCAGTGTCTTGCCATTGGGCGAAAACTCAAGCCGATCGGCGCAGCCTTCCAATGTCTGAACGACCTGCCCCAGTTTGAGTTCCAACAGATAGCAGGCTTCGTCGGTTCCGCAGGCCAACAACGAGCCGTCGGGCGAGAAGCTCAGCGCGGTGACCTTGTGCTCAAGCGTTCGGCTGGCCACTTTCTGCCGGCCGGCTGGGTCAACGATCGACACAGTGCCGTCCGTTGCCGCCGACGCGAGTCGACGCCCGTCGGGCGAAAAGGCAAGTAGGTGGACGCTATCGCCATGGACTGCCAAACTGCTGGAAATAGGCTTGCCGCTGGCAATGTCATAGAAATACAGGTGTCCGTTATCCTTGCCGAGGGCCAACAACTTCTCATCCGGCGACCGGGCAATACTGGTGCTCGTGTGAGGGCTACTGACCTTCAATAGTTGCTGTGACTCCACGTCGGGAACAGGAAAGAAAGAGTACCAAGCGCCGTTGCCGGCAGCCAACAGTTTGCCTTCGCGGGACCATTGAAAACGGGAACCCATCCTGCCGAGGTCGATGTCGAACTCAGCCACTTTCTTCGAAAGATCGCGCGACCATACGGTGGTCAGCTTCCCTGGCGCCACTACCTTCGAGCCGTCAGGCGACCAGGCAACAGCGTACTGATCCACGGTGGCCTGTACGCTCCGGCGAGGCGCGTCCATATCCGCGAGGTTGAAAACTCGCAGCCGCCCCACGCCATCGAGACGGATCGCGATCTCCGTGCTGTCGGGCGACCACCAGGGGGTCCCCATACTCCAACTACGGAAGCCAATGAATCCGGCCAGCGCAACCTTGAATCTGCCGCCACCTTTGGCGTACAATCTCGTCTCCAGGCAGCCGTTGTGGCATCCAAACGCCAGCTTCCTGCCGTCTGGCGACCAGGCAAAGTATGGCGGGGTCACGTGGAGATAGTCCCTCGCGGTGGAGAGATGCGACACTTGTTTACCGGAGAGCACATCGAAGACTTCGATGTCGGATCCTTGAAAGGTAGTGCACGCCACAAGTGTTCCGTCGGGAGAGAACTTGGCATCACATGCTGGAAAACGGGGACGCAAAGTGTGCAGGAGCTTCTCCGAAGCTACGTCGTACAATGACATCACGCCACCCACGGCAATCGCGAGCATGCGCCCGTCGGGTGACCATGAAAGGCACGCGTTCCATGACATCCGCAAGTCGATAGAAGATATTGCCTTCTCGGAGGCTACGTCCCATATCTGGATCGGCTTGCCTGCACCTGCTGAAGCCAGCTTCGTACCGTCGGGCGACCAGACAATGTACCGTCCTGCCGACTTGCCGAATGTCTTTGCGACTTGGCCTTTGCGTACGTCCCAGATTCCAATCTCGTTGTGCCCCAGGTCTGAATAGGCCAACATGGTGCCATCGGGTGACCATGCCAATCTGTCGAATGTGACGTCCTCCAGTTCGACCGTACGTAACAGCCGGCCGGCTGCAACGTCCCAGAACCGCATCGTCTTGTCGTGACTACTAGAAGCGAGACACTTCCCGTCGGGCGACCACTCGATCCACGCCACCGGTTTGGCATGCCCGAGGAGTACGCGAGTGAGCTGCTCGGTCTGCGCGTCGAGAACACGAATCGTACCGTCGACGCCGGCCGAGGCGAGCCAGCGGCCGTCGGGCGAATACTCGACGTCCTGGATGTTCGCACGGTGGCCGCGGGTATCGACGGTCCAACTTCGCAGCCCCGGCAGCTTTGCCGGCCGGCTGACCAGGGCCGAGCCCGAAATCGGTTGGCCCGGCTCGATGTCGATAGGGTCCGGCTTAATCTCGATCTTAACCGGCTCGACCTTGACCGGCGGGCCGATCTTGAGGGGCGTGAGAGCCCGCGGTTCCTTCTTCTCTTCCTCCGCTTTCGGCTTTTCGCTTTCTGCTTTGGGTTCCGGGATATTGCAGGCCACACGAAAGCCGTTGTGGTAGTAGCGGTAGTCCGGGGGGAAGCTGCAGCGGTACGCGCACCGGAAGAGCTTCGGCTTGTCGTGGCACCACGACCCCCCACGTATCACACGCCAGACACCGTGCTGTAGGCAAACAGGGTCATCGACGGGAGATGTCGCGTAGTAGTTCAATCCGTACCGGTCCCGGCACCACTCCCATACGTTCCCATGCATGTCGTAAAGGCCCCAGGCGTTCGGCCGCTTCTGACCCACCGGATGTGTCTGCCTGCCTGAGTTTCTACCATTCCACGCGTATTGATCCAACTGGGACGCGTCGTCGCCGAAGCTGTAGCGCGTGGTCGTACCCGACCGGCAGGCATACTCCCACTGGGCTTCGGTCGGCAACT